>JBDIWM010000060.1 GCA_039638595.1 Atribacterota bacterium | reverse complement strand
CTATGCCACCGGTGATAATAAAGATGCAGCCCGGGCCATGGGCATCAACACCGATTGGGTGAAAACGGTGTGTTTTATCGTGGTGGGTTTACTCTGCGGATTTTCGGCCTGTATGCAGTCGGTGCGCATCGGTTCCTTTGCCGCCACCCAGGGGATAGGCCTGGAGCTTCGGGCCATTGCCGCGTGTGTGGTGGGGGGAACGTCTCTGCGGGGAGGGGTGGGAAGTATGCCGGGAGTGGTGCTGGGAGCGCTCACCATCCCTATTCTGGATAACGGATTGGTGCTCATGCGGGTTCCGGTTTTTGGTATCACTGCCTTTATTGGTTTGGCTACCATTCTCTTTGTGGTGCTGAACACCTACGTGGAGCGGAGATTCCGATAGAATCCTGAAGAAAGGGAGTCAGAACGATGGACGTGGGAGATGGTACTCTAGTCAAAATGGTCGGGATTCACAAGTGGTTCGGCCGGGTTTACGCCCTGCGGGGGGTGGATTTCGAGGTTCGACGTGGTGAAACGGTGGGATTGATTGGAGACAACGGGGCAGGAAAATCCACCCTTATTAAAATTCTCTCCGGGTATCACCAGGCGGATCAGGGGGAAATCTACTTTGAAGGACAAAAGGTGAAAATCCGTTCTCCCCGGGATGCCCGGAATTTAGGAATTGAGACGGTCTATCAGGAACAAGCTCTAGCGCCTAATTTGAGCATTGCTCGCAACATTTTCATGGGACGGGAACCGGTGAAAAAGTTAGGCATCATGGACCGGAAAGCCATGGACGAAGAGAGCATGAAAGCTCTGGAAAATTTAGGGTTACGGCTTCGCTCTCCGGAACTGCCGGTGGTCACCCTCTCGGGTGGTGAACGTCAGGGAGTGGCGATTGCCCGGGCTCTCCATTTTAAGGCTAAGCTCGTCATCCTGGATGAGCCCACTGTGGCCCTTTCGGTCAAGGAAGTCGAAGAAGTACTGGAGTTTGTTCGTCAGCTCCAGCGGGAGAAGGTCTCGGTGGTTTTCATCACCCATAATCTCTACCACGCCTTTGACATTGCCGAGCGGTTTGTGGTCATGGCCCGGGGTCTGAAAATGGCAGATGTGAAAAAGGAAGAGACTTCCCCTCAGGGACTTTCAGAGCTGGTTTTGAAGAGTGCCTTTGTGGCGATATAGAAGGGGGAGGAAGGGATGCAGGGGAGCACCAGCTACCTGAAGCGGTTTTTGTTCTCTCGTTCCACCAGTGTGCTTTTCGTTTTGGTTCTCATTGTGATCCTTTTTGCGATTTTTTCACCCGAACACCGTTTCGTAGACCCCGATAACCTTAGGGTGCTTCTGTCCTTGGGGGCCGAATTTAGCATCATTGCCCTGGGGGTGGGAATGCTCATGATTGGTGGAGAGTTCGACCTTTCGGTGGGTTCAATCCTCGCCTTCTGCTCATTTATTTTTCTCAAGCTTTTTGAGTTGCGTCTGCCCCTTTTTATCACGGCGCTGGTGACGGTGGCGGTGGGAGGACTGCTGGGGTTGCTCAATGCCCTCATCACCGTGCGGGCCGGAATTCCCTCCTTCATCACCACCCTGGGGACCATGATGTTCTGGCGAGGCTTGACCGTGCTCCTTTCGGGAGGAGAACAGACTGCCTGTGATGTTTCGGCGCTTGGGAATCCTGCGGCTTCATATTTTCTCGCTTTCTTTAACGGACAAATCGGAAAATTTTTACCGGTGCAGTTCTTCTGGTTTGCCATTTTTGCTGCTATTCTGGGAATCATCCTTCATCGCCACCGTTTTGGAAACTGGATCTATGCCACCGGTGATAATAAAGATGCAGCCCGGGCCATGGGCATCAACACCGATTGGGTGAAAACGGTGTGTTTTATCGTGGTGGGTTTACTCTGCGGGTTTGTGGCCTGCGCCCAAATTGGACGGCTGGCCTGTTTCACCTCCCGCACTGGCGACGGTTGGGAACTCAAGGCTGTGGCCGCGAGTGTGGTGGGAGGAACGTCGCTGCGGGGAGGGATGGGAAATATGCTGGGAATATTCCTGGGTGCCACTACCATCTCGGTGATTGAAAATGGCCTTGTGGTCCTGCGCATTCCCTATTTCTGGACCTACGTGTTCTTTGGCCTGGTTATTCTTCTGTCGGTGCTCTCCAGCATGTACATTGAACGGAAGACCATGGAGATGCACCGCTAAGTGGATAAGCAGGCTCCTAAAGCCCCGGTGAGGAGGGGTTCTGGAGGAACCAGGGGTTTAAGGCCAATTTCCTTTTCCAGAAAATAAAGGACTCCTCGATTTTGCGCCACCCCTCCGGTGATGGCCAGGGGTGGGTTTATGTTCAATCGTTCAGCCATCCTTACGACCTGTTTTGCCACCGCCTGACAAACCGCCGCAGCCAAATCTGCTTTGGTTTTACCCTGGGCAATGAGTCCGATGAGTTCTGATTCAGCAAAGACCGCACAGGTAAAAGAGAGGGTGACATCTTCTTGGTGTTTTTCGGCCAGGATTCCATATTCTCCAGGGTCGATTTCTAAGACTTCCGCCATGAGTTCTAAGAAACGTCCGGTCCCAGCAGCGCATTTATCATTCATGAGAAAGTCGAGGACTTTACCCGTTTTGGGGTCAACCAGAATCACCTTGCTATCCTGACCCCCGATGTCAATTACGGTCCGCACTTGTGGGAAAAAGAATGCCACTCCTTTGGCCTGACAGGTGATTTCGCTCACCCGAAGATCTGCTTCCACCTGGTAGCGGCCGTACCCGGTGGCGACCACTTTTCCCAGGCTACTACGGCTCATGCGGGCTTCCCGAAGGGCGTTTTCCAGGACTTCCTCGGCCCTTTGCTTTGGGTTGACCCCGCTTGGGCGGAGCGCCACACCACGGATTTTTTCTCCATCCCAGATAACCGCACAGGTTGATTGGGATCCGATATCAAGGCCTGCCACGTACACGGTTCTCACCCCGGGCTACTGTACTATAGTTTGCTTCCCCAGGCAAGTGCTTCAACCGCCCAGCATTTCTGCAAAGGCCTGTAAGCGCGTGCGCCACTGCTCTTCGGTGTGGTGGCGGCGGTCTATGTGGTCGCCATCCAAGAAAAGCACCGGCACTCCCTCCCCTCGCAAGGTTTTCCGCAGTAGAGCATTCATCCCCTGGCTCTGGCGGCATCCCCACTGGTTGAACTGAATGACCCCTTCGGTCTGGTACTCCGAAACCCACTGCAGAATTCTTGCTATCCGAGCCTTTTCGTCCATCAAGGCGTGACTCATTACAGTGATTTTTTCGGCCAAACCTTGGAAGGGTTCTTTGGGTTTGAGCTCCCCGGAATAGGTGGCAGCAAATTCTTCGAACGCTATCCCCAGGCCGAGCTCGGTCAAAAGTGCCGAGAGGAAATTTGAATAGAAGGGTTTGAGATGGAGCCAGAGAAGGCGATGTGGCAAGGGATTTTTCGGATTTTGGCGCAGCTCATCCCGGAGTTTCTGGAAAAAGGAAAGAGAGGTCTCGCTTCCCATGAACTGGTAGTAATAGGGGAGGTAATCCAGGTTTTTGGTGGGTGGAAGAATCATGACTTCCTTTTTGCGGCGCAGGGCTTCGATTTCCTGAAGCACCGTTTGGGTTTTTTGGGCCAATTCAAAAGGACGTTCGAAATCCCAGGTAACTCGTCTGTCGCGCTTCAGGTTTTGAGCGATGGATCGAAGTTGGCTAGCTACGTAACGCACGGTTTTTGGGGAAAACTCGTGGGGAATATCGACGAGGTAGAGAGGAACTCCGAAGAGCTCGGCCAGAGTCTGAAAAAAAGGAACCGTCTCCCGACAGATACCGCTTGTAGCACAGAGGAAATCTGGACGGGGAAAGAAGCGGAGCATGCTCGCTCCTACGCTCAGGCGGTGGTAGCTACAGAGGTCCGCAGAGAAAAAGTGGCTTTCAGCGTGAAACAAGGGAATGGCGCCCACCCCGAGTGCCGAAAAAAGGCCGGCAGTGATTTCAGGGTAAAAGGGGGCTCCGTCCAGAGCATAAATGAATTCCGCTGGGAAAAAGAGGCTGGCCCACACCACCGGCTTTTTTCGTCCGTAGAGGGTGAGTACGTTTTCTAAAGTGATTCTGTAGGAAAACTGGGCTAAGGTCGGGAAGGGATTTTTCCACTGCAGCCACCAAAGATAGGGTTTGAGAAGCGCAAAAAGCGTTGGGCGTTCCAGGAGAAAGCTGATACTCTGCAGGAGAAAGGCGCTCTTCTTATGCACTGCCAGTCACTTCCAGGAAACCCTCTAAGCGTGTGGTCCACTGAGGGAGGTTGGGAGTGAGATCGTGCTCTAAGGAAAGAATGGGAAGTGTTATATAGCGACGGATATGGGCCAAGTCGTGCAGGGCAAAGTCACAGAACTTGGGATAGAGATAGATTATCCCTCGGGCCTCAAGGTGGGTTATCAGTGCTTTCAAGGTTCGAAGACGGAGATTCCGTTCCCGGGGGCAGGGAAATTTATAGGAGAGGTACATCCGGGCCAGATCTAAAAAGGGATCCGAAGAGGGAACGAGATCCCCTTTGAAGGGGACCAGGGCAAAACGCCGAACCCCCAGGGGGGTTTCTTCCACGAAGGAGATGTTTCGCTCTTCCAGAAGCGTGGCCAGGTTATCCACAAAGAGGTGGGATCCGGAGAGAATAAAGGGTTTTTCAACCGTTTGTAAGACAATCGTTTTCCCCATTTCGTGCCGAAGAAGAGTTCTTCCGGAGATTTTCCCTCCAAAAAAGAGCTCTCCTACAAGCTTTTTCTCGGAAAACGCCGAGGAGAGTATAGCATCCAGGCGCATTTCTAAATCCAGAGGGTGCAAACCCTGCCGCCGAGCGAGAATCTGGCCTAAATGCTCCAGTTCCCGGGCGAATTTCTGGATCTGGAGAGCAGAGTCCCCAAAGGGGACTTCAAGGGAAAGAACTTCTTTTTGGGGGAAAAGATTTCTGACGGTTTCCCAGGTTCGCCGGGAGGTGTCACAGGAAAGGGCAAAGACCGTAAGATCAAAGTCCCTCGAGCGGATCTCCTCTCCCACTATCTTGGCCAGAGGACAGAAGGGAACAGGGAAAAGCGCTTCCACTTCTGGGGAGGGTTGCCGGGAGGGAGAAAGAAAAACTCCCTCTAGACCGCAGGCCGAAAGGAGTTCCCAGGGAACGTAGCTACAGAAGTAACCGACCCTTGTCATCCTAAAAGAGCCACCGCCAGAGAAAGGCAATGAGATAGAACGCCAAAAAAAGCGGCAAAAAGAGAAGGGATAGCCGCAGAAGTAGGAAAAACACCACCACCACCGCTATCCCCAGGAGAAAGAGGGAAAAAAACGGTAGAATAAAGGAGAAAAGAAAGAGGGTGAGAACGACAAGAGCAAGAACAATAGAACCCAGAACCCTCATGTTTCCTCCCCTTCTCCCAGCCGGAGTCTCCGTATGGTTCGAATGAGCTCCCGGGTGGCGCGGTCTTCGGCCTGTTTTTCGGTCAAAATCTCCTGCACTGAGGTTTTCCGGCCGAAGAAGGCTTCGTTGGCCTTTTTATTGTCCCTGATTCGGGCACCTTCAATGGATATCCCGGCGAAAAACCCCCGGGCAATGGCATAAGCATAAATGGATGAGGAAAGCTCCGTATCCACTCCGGCCGAAAATCCCCGTCCCAAGGGGCCGGCAGCAATGGAGATGTTCCCTCCCAGGGTGAAGCCGTCTTTATAAAAGGCTTCGATTCCCTGGCGATTCATGAGGAGAAGCACCAGACCCTGCACCTGGACCCCAATTTGCGGTCCCACGCTCAGGCCCTCGATTTTCAAAAAAGCTGGTCCAAAAAATCGCCCCTTTTTGTCTTTCCGTAGAACCAGCCCTTCTCCGAAATACCCTCCCAGGAAAAGGCCCACTCGCTTCACTTCGGGGAAAATGGCCACTCCTTCCGCCCGCCGTAGAAGGGAAGTAAAAAGCGAACGGTCCACCGATTCTTCCAGTTCCTCCAGGAGTTCCCGGGACTGGATGATGAGGTTTTCTCTGGCTAGAAGAGGAAGGGCGATCACAAAACAAAGGATAATGGCAATCAAAAGGCGTTTCATGTCGTCGCCCCCACCTCTTTTTTAATCCTCGCTCTCTGGGAAAGTCGGGAAGCAATCCAGGGAAAAACCCGGAAAGCAAAAAATGGATTGGTGTTCACCCCTGAGAAAATCTCCTGCGTTCGCTCCCTGAAATACCCTGGGAAAAGGGATAAGGGCACCACACCGGAAACCTCCTTTTCTATCATGGTTGAACTTCCCTGCAATGGAACAATTTACCCCATATTCAGGGCTTCTAGTCTTTATCCGTTTTGTGACGGCTTTCTTCATCCTCTTGCTTTTCCCGGACCTTTCTCCATTGTAGCACAAAAATCTCCAGGTTGAAAAACGAGGGATGGGAAGGATGGATTATAAACGTTTCTGACCAGAGCGGGAAAATTCGCAGGGGTAGGGTTTGCGTGAAAATGCATCACCATGTTTTACGCGTCGCAATCAAGCGTTTTCAAGTACACCCCGAGAGTTAAGGTGCACAACGAGGCATCAACCCACGGAATGTTCGCTCTGGTGCGGAGACCTGACCCTGGTTCCCGTATATTGATTTTCCTGGCGGTTTTAATGAAATGGCTTTAAAAGAGGTTGACCCTTGGCTCTATTTGTTGTATAATTGGTTGTATAATTGCGCAAAAATGCAAAAAAGGAGGTCATACAATTATGGCGAAAAAAGCCATTCTCATGTGTACGTGCAGTGGTGCCTGCCCCAGCATGAAAGACATAAACTTCTGGGAGCTTGCAGAACGAATTCGTTTAGAGCTCAACCATGATTTTTTGGTCATGCATCCTCGCCTCTGTGAGGAAAACGGAGAGTGCCTTATGGAGGACCTTTTGAAAGACGATGGGACGAAGTACTATGTACTGGCCTGCAAAGAAGAAAAACAGCGTAAACTCCTCCGGGATGGGTACCAGAGGGCCAGGGTTGCCATGAACAAGGACACCTACCATCCTATTTCTCTGAGTTTTAAAAACACGGACCAGGTCTTTGAGGAAATTCGCAAAGCTCTGGAGGAGGACGAAGCGGTAGGAGAAGAAAGTAAAGAGGAGGCTCAAGTCAATGGCTGATCAAAAAAGTCCCTTTCCCAACATCGCTCGAGAGGAGATCCCTTGGTTCCCCACCATTGACCCTGAGAAATGCATCGGCTGCGGAGAATGCATCGAGTTTTGTGCCAACGGAGTTTTTGCGCAAGATGGAGATAAGGCCGTAGTGCAAAACAAGTTCAACTGTGTGGTGGGATGTGACCGCTGCGCTTCGTTCTGTCCCTCTGGAGCTCTGACGTTCCCTTCCAAGGAGGAACTCGTAGCTACGCTCAAGAGGCTCAGAGAGAGACAAAAGGTATAGCGCGAAAACCCTTGCCGGGAATAGTGCTCTGGGAAACAAGCCCAGAGCACTATTCCAAAAAACACGACCAGCATCCCTTTTTAAGGACGATGTTCCGCTTAGCCGTAGCATGATCGTCATTCACTTCTTAAAAGGAAGCGAACCTGCGGGTATTCGCTGGTACCAAAGAATCCTTTTCCAGTTCATTCAAAATGTCTTGGAAAAGAGGTGCGTTTACCCTCGCTACAGCTGTTAGAGAAATGGTTTCTAAAGCACTCTAAATCCTTTCCGTTTTTGGTGTTTCCCCCTTCCGCCATGCCCGAAAAATCCCTTTCATCATGCCCGAATAACCTTCTCCCTTTTTCGTCATGCCCGAAATTTTTAATCGGGCATCCTAGTAAATACCAGGAAAAGTCAGGGAGACCTCTGCTAAAAACATGCAGGGGTGACGGAAGAAGTGAAGGTCAGCTCAAAAATTGCCGGAGTGAAAAAGGGAACGAGACCCTTCCTGTGGACGTTCATGAAGGTTGGCATGGCTTGCGTCGGGGTGGGCGTATTGGGAGAAGCGGTTTTTGGTCCATAGACGGAGATTCACGGATCGTTTCTTGACACTGTCTTTTTTATCCTGATATGATTCATGGAAAGAGTATGCCCTTTGAGGGCAAAGTCGAGGTCAAAGGCCCTTACTATTTTTCGTCGTCTTTGCCCGGAGTGCTTTACTTCCGTTACCGCGACCAGAGTCGCCGGGATACGAAAGTGACCCTGGGGAAGGGTATCGGGGTATGGAGCGGTTACGGGTTACCAGGGGGATTGCAGCGAAAACAAATTGAAGAGGTCGAAGGACAAGGAGGAGATTTCATGAGACTTCTTGAGGGGGTTGTGGTTGCCCATCTCACCCCTTTTGACCGGAACGGTAACGTGGATCACGGCCTTTTGCAAGCTTATATCACCTTCCTGATCGAAAAAGGGGTCAACGGCCTTTTTGTTTGTGGGACGACTGCCGAAGCGCAGCTTCTCTCCGTAAAAGAGCGTGTCCAGATTCTCGAGACTGTCCTTAAGGTCAACGACGAGAAAATGACCATCGTGGCTCACTGTGGGACGCCAACTCTGCAGGATACCCGGGAACTTCTCCGGCACGCTTTTTCAGCCAAAGCCCACGGAGGGGCGATCGTGACCCCCTTCTATTACCGGTATTCCCAGGAGGAACTTTGGGAGTACTACGCGACCCTTGCCCGGGAATTTCCCCATTTTCCTCTCTACCTCTATACCATTCCCTCTCTCACCGGCAATGAGCTCCTTCCCTCGACGGTGGTGCGCCTGCAAGCGACCTTCCCCAACATCGTGGGTCTGAAAGATTCAAGCGGAAATTTCACCGCCCTCACCCAGTATCTTCTGGAACTTCCGCCCTCTTTTCGCCTTATCGTGGGGTACGATCGGGCTTTTCTGCCAGCCCTTGTCCTTGGTGCTGCGGGATCAGTCACCGGTCCGGGTGGGGTGGTTCCCGAGCCCTTTGTGAAACTCTTTGCGGCCTGGAAACGGAGAAACTTGGAGGAAGCGGTGCGCTTCCAGAGGGAAGTGACCATCGTCTCGTCCATCCTGAAAGAAGGAGGGAGTCTGCCGACCCTCAAGGTGGGTTTGTCGTGGCGGGGGTTTGGGGATGGTACCATGCGCCCACCCTTTCAGACCATTCCCCAGGCTGAGCAAAACGTGCTTAGAGAGAATTTAGAAAAGGCGTTTGAAGAGTTCGGCTACTCCCGCAAAGAATGAAAGGTTCTGGTGTTTTCCTAAGGAGGGGTCACAAATGGGAACGTCGTTACCATTTTCTGGCTTTCTTTTTGTGCTTGTAGCGTTTACGTTTTTTCCTCGTTTTGTCCTTTCTCAGGATTTACCCTGCTCTACCCCGAAAGTTGCGGTCACCGAAAATACCAACCATCAAGAGGAATTTCTGGACCACCCGAAGGAAACCTACCCCGGTCAAAAGCCAGCGTCGCTCCTGGCACAGATTCGAAAAACAGTCCTGGCAAAACTCCGGGAGAATTCTCCCGGAGTGGAGTTTGTGGACAGTGGTGCTGATTGTGATTATCGTTTCCTTTATGCCCTGAGTCCCATTGCTTTCGGTGAGGACATCGAGGTCGGCGGGGTGCTCATGGGGGAAAAGACCGGGTTCTTCATGACCTCAAAACTGGTGCAAAACGATGCTTGTGGATTTCCTGGATGGCTTTTGCAGGCAAAGACCACCCAGGGCCCCGATGTATTCCGGGTTATTGAGGACCATATCGATGGGTACGGATCCATCGGAAACCTCGTCGCGGAATTTGAGCGCACCCATCGGGTCCCACCCCGAGGGCCGGAGATGGAGTTTACGCTCACCAAATCCTTTGTTTCTCCTTTATCACAGGAGCGAGAGTTGGACATCCGGATTCAGGTCCATAACTGCCGTGGAGAACCGGTTTTTGACCCCCATCATGGTCAGGTGGTCCTTCTTCCCCGGGAAACTGAACGAGGAGAATTGAAACCGACACCGGGGTTCTCTCAAGACGCCGTGGTGACAGAGAACCTGGTGATGCTCAAAATCACCCATGAAGTTGGGGGTTCGGTCGCCTATA
>JBDIWM010000059.1 GCA_039638595.1 Atribacterota bacterium | reverse complement strand
AAAGCAGGCGGGAATGACGGAAGGGGTTTTTGCGGGAATGACGGAGGGGGTGGCATGCGGGATGATATTCCTTTTTTCTGTCATTCCCGCAAACTGTCACTCAGCGGTTTACCTTTTTCCGCTTGACCTCGAACGTATTTCAGCGGGGTACAATTTTTGGATTCTACCTCTAATAAACCGGCCGTACTTTTTCGTTATACTTGAATTCTTGAGGGAAAACCCCCGAAACGATGCAAGAGTTCCGGCTTTCCAAAAAGATATTCCTTCAAATTAGCTCGGGTAGAATGAAAAATGGGGCAGGGAGTGAACGTGGTATCTATTTCCGTTTTGCGGTAAAATGGGAAAAAGGGGGTGTATTTATGAACGACGAAGAACGCAGAGAGGAAATCACTCCGGAAGAACCACAGCCGGAAACTGAAGAAAGCCTGGGAGAAATTACCATTGCCCCGGATATCATTGCCACGTTGACCGCCATCACCACTATGAAAACACCGGGGGTAACCGGTATGGCTGGTATGCCATCGGCATCACTGAGTACGCTGATTGGAAAAAGAGAATTGAACAAGGGGGTAAAGGTCGAAGTCAAAGAAAAGAACGTGAGTTTGGAGATTGCCATTGTCGCCGACATTGATTCGACGCTGATTGAGGTGGCCAGGAATGTGCAGAAAGAAGTGAAAAAGGTCATTGAGAATAAAACCGGTATGACCGTCAACAAGGTGGATATCATCATCCGGGAGGTATCCTACAAAGAAGAGGGAAAGGAAAGTACGTCAACTTAAAAGGAAATCAAATCCCGGATCCGGTCTAACTTTTTCGGACCAATTCCTTTGATTTCGAGGAGGTCCTCGGGTCTGTGGAAGGGGCCATGAGTTTGGCGGTATTCGATGATTCGCTGGGCGAGGGCTTCACCAATTCCGGGAAGGGCGATGAGTTCTTCTTTGGAAGCTGTGTTGACGTTAATGCGCTTGGTCTCTAAAGAAGCATCAGGTTGAGGGAGAAACTGAGTAAGGTTGGTGGAAAAAGAAGAAGAGGTGTTGTCCCCTTTCCCACGGGAGGGGATAAACACTCGTTGACCATCATAGACGGGCTGAGCTAAGTTGACGTCGTTGAGAAACGCGTCCTCGGTGGTTCCTCCGGCTTTTTCCAGGATTTCGAAAATTCGGGTTCCCTCTTTTACCCTGTAAATACCAGGCTGCTTTACAGCACCATCGACCTGGACAACGAGTACGTTTTCCTTTGAAGAGATTGCACGCTGGGCGTTGAAATTCGCCCAGAAGGTGATCCCCAAGGCTACGATTGCCACTGTGGATAAGATGAGTAGGATTAGTTTCTCCTGACGAGAAAATGGAATCATACCACCAGATTCAACAGTTTGTCCTGAACATAAACGCTTTTCCGCACTGGCGCATGATTGAGCCAGTGCTTTATTTTTTCGTCCTGCAGGGCTTGTTTGAGAACCTCATCATGGGAGGAACCCCGGGGGACCTGCACTTTTCCCCGCACTTTCCCACCGATCTGAACGACTACTTCTACTACGTCTTCATAAAGCTTGGCTTCGTCGTAAGAAGGCCAGGGAAAGAGCGAGAGGAAATCCTTTTCACCCAAAATTTCCCAGAGTTCTTCAGTGATATGGGGAGCAATGGGGTTGAGCAGAGAAACGAGGGTCCTAGCTGCGAAAAGGAGCATGGTTTTTTCCTCAGGATGGCATTCCTCCCTAACGCGAACGTATTCACCCATCTCGTTGAGGAGTTCCATCATGGCACTGATAGCCGTATTAAAGTGAAATTCTCGTTCGATGTCCTGGTAGACCCGGAAAATGGTTCGGTGCACCATCCGCTCGAGGGAATGGATTCGCAGTCTCTCAAAAGAAACATTGGGGTTCGTCTCCAATTCCACGATATCATTGACCACCCGCCATACCCGGTTCAAGAAACGAAACGCCCCCTCTACGCCCCGGTCCGACCACTCCATATCGAGCTCTGGGGGACCGGCGAAAAGGATAAAAACCCGTACAGTATCGCTTCCAAACTTTTCGATGATTTCTCGAGGACTGACCGTGTTCCCTTTGGATTTGGACATTTTAGCCCCATCTTTGGTAACCATCCCCTGGGCAAAGAGATTGGAAAAGGGTTCGCGGAAATGGACCATTCCCAAGTCATAAAGGACTTTGGTGAAAAACCGGGAATAGAGTAGGTGTAAAATGGCATGCTCCACCCCACCGATATACTGGTCAACCGGCATCCAGTAGCGGACATCGTCGTCGTGAAAAGGCCGGTCATTCGCCCAGGGAGAACAATAACGGAGATAATACCACGATGAACACACAAAAGTATCCATGGTATCCGTTTCACGGCGAGCCGGTCCACCGCAGGAAGGGCAACGAGTGTTGACGAATTCTTCACAACGTGCTAACGGCGAAGGTCCAGTGGGGAGAAAATCAACCCGGGGAGGAAGTAAAACCGGTAAATCCTCTTCAGGTACTGGAACCTCTCCACAGCGGTCACAGTATACGATGGGGATGGGTGCTCCCCAGTAACGCTGGCGGGAAATGAGCCAGTCCCGTAAACGATAGGAAACAGCTTTTTTTGCCAGACCCCTTTCGGCAAGAAAAGCCACCACTCGTTCTTTTCCTTCTTCAGAGGGAAGACCAGAGAAAGAACCAGAATTGACCATAATTCCAGGTTCGGTGAAACACGTATCCCGCCACTCTCCATCCCGAGGGTGAATGACTGGCTGAATGGGTAAATCGTATTTCCGGGCGAATTGGTAATCCCGCTCGTCATGGGCTGGAACTCCCATCACCGCACCGGTACCGTATTCGAGCAAGACATAATCGGCAATCCACAGGGGCACCGCTACACCGTTCACCGGATTCATAATGGTTTTGCCGATAAACATGCCTTCCTTTTCAGTGAGGTCTGAAATACGTTCCACTTCACTTTTGCGGGCGATGCGCTCCCGGAATTCCCGCACGTGGTCTTCATAAGGAGTACCCTGAACCAGCCGGTCCACCAGCGGATGCTCTGGTGCCAAGACAAAGAAAGTCACTCCATAAATGGTGTCTGGACGGGTGGTAAAAACCGTGACTTTTTCATTGAGTTCCGGTACAAGAAAGTCAATATAGGCTCCGACACTCCGGCCAATCCAGTTGCGCTGCATGGTGAGGACTCGTTCTGGCCAGTTCCCCAGGAACTTCATATCTTCAAGAAGACTTTCAGCATACTGGGTGATGCGGAAGTACCACTGAGCCAGTTTTTTGCGCACCACCGGAGTTCCACAGCGCTCACAAGCACCTTCAACCACTTGCTCGTTTGCCAGCACTGTACTACAAGAAGGGCACCAGTTTACCGGTCCTTCTTTCTTGTACGCGAGACCATTTTTATAGAGCTTGAGGAAAAACCACTGAGTGAAACGGTAATATTCCGGCTCACAGGTGATCACTTCCCGTCGCCAGTCGTAGCTGATACCCAGACGCTTTAATACTTCCCGCATGCGTTCGATTTTTTCATGGGTCCAGATGGCTGGATGAATCCCATGCTGAATGGCTGCATTTTCTGCTGGCAATCCAAAAGCATCAAAACCCATGGGGTGAAGGACGTTATATCCCCGACGGATAAAGTAACGGGCCACCACATCCCCGATGACGTAATTCTTTACATGGCCCATGTGGGGATCACCAGAGGGATAAGGAAACATCTCTAAAACGTAGTACTTTTTCTTTCCCTCCACCTTTTCTGAAGCAAAAACCTTTGCCTCGGCCCAGCGGGTTTGCCATTTCTGTTCAATGCGGTCAAAGTCATATACCTGTGTCACACCTCAAGCCCCCTATATGAAAAAAGCCCGCCTCTTCTGGGCGGGCATACGGTCTGGTGGAGCTGACGGGATTTGAACCCGTGGCCTTCTCCACGCCAAGGAGACGCGCTCCCAACTGCGCCACAGCCCCATGAACAACGAGTATCCCTATTATATGCAAACCAGGTTCACTCGTCAACGAGAAAACCACAAAGTTTCACTTCTTGAGTTTGGCTTCCCGCTCTTCAAGGAGTTGCTCAATTCGCTCCAAGTCTTCCGGAGAAATTTCGAAATCAGCCGCAGGAACAATTTCCTCAATCTGGGAGGGACGCCGAATACCCACAATCGCCGAGGTCACCTCCGGTCGGCGCAATACCCAGGCCACCGCAAGTTGTGCCGGGGTTCGACCATAGCGACGAGCAATCGCCCGTAACTTCTCCACCAGTTCCATGTTGATGCTCAACTCTGGTTCCTGGAACTGTGGGTCATTTCGGCGGTGGTCATCCGGGGCAAACTGAGCCACTCGTTCCCGGGTAATGGCTCCGGTGAGTAAGCCCTTCTGCATGGGACTATAGACGATAACCCCGATACTATTCTTCGCACAGTAGGGAAGGATTTCCGCTTCCACTCCTCTCTTCAACATGCTGTAGGGTGGCTGCAGGGAGGCGATGGGATGGATTTTCTGAATCCGTTCCATCTGGGAAACGCTAAAATTGGAAACACCGATGTAGCGGACCTTACCCTCCTCCACGAGACGGCTCATTTCGCCCCACCCTTCTTCGATGTCTTCGTCGGGATTAGGCCAGTGAATCTGGTACAGGTCGATGACGTCAATCTGCAGACGCCGCAAACTTGCTTCCACTTCCCGGCGAATGCTCTCTCGCTTCAGTGATCCGTAAATACTTCTCGTTTCGTCCCACACCAACCCGCACTTGGTAGCAATAAAGGGCCGGGGAGAAAGACCCTTGACGGCTTTTCCCACGACTTCTTCTGAGTGTCCCAATCCATACACCGCGGCCGTATCAATCCAGTTAACCCCGAGGTCGATCGCCCGATGGATGGCCTCAATCGATTCCTGGTCGTCCTGGGGACCCCAGCTAAATTTCCATCCACTTCCCCCCATAGCCCAGGAACCAAAACCGATTACCGTAAACTCTAAATCCGTCCATCCCAATTTCCGTTTTTTCATAGAAACCCCCCTTAAAAAATCTTTGCCTCCATTATACCAAAACTGCTTCAGGAAAGTCGTTCGTGAATCAACCTGGCCACCTTTTGACCCGAAAGGAGCATCCCTCCGAAAATCGGCCCCATCCGTGGTCCTCCAAAGGTGGCATTACAGGCCATTCCAGTAACATAAAGGCCAGGAAACACTTCTCTGGTATTCTCAAGGGTTAAACGCTCTGCCTCCTCGGGATCCATAAATTTCTCCCCTTCTCGATTTCCTGAAGGGGTGAGGAGCTTTCCTGGTGCCTTGCGGGTAAGCATCGCCACTACTTCAGTCTCATGGCCGGTGGCATCCACCACAAACCGGGCCCGCACTGATAGCGGATCAACATGAAGGCGGGCGATTTCCACCGCTGACCAGTTTATTACTAACCCCTCGACTCGATCATTGCGTACCGTCAAATCTTCAACCCCAATCCCATTGAAAATCACAAGACCCTTTTGTAGGGCTTTACCGGTAATGGTCGTCGTTGCTTCAATCGCATCGGCACTCCAGTATTGGGAATCGCCGTAACGGCGTATCCGGACACCAAATTCCTCAAGGAGCGGCCGTGCCGTTTCCTGCACCACAATCTCGTTATAGAGCATTCCACCGCCCCACATACCACCTCCCACGCTGAGTTTCCGTTCGTAAAGGGCCACCTTGTGGCCCGAGGAAGCTAAAAAATACCCTGCAACTAGACCCGAAGGACCACCGCCAACAATGGCGACATCTACCTCCAGGTGTGCAAGGAACTTTTCCAGGTAGCGCTCCACGATAATCCGGGTAATGGCTACTTCGTCAAGGTTGAACATACAAAAAACCTCCTTCTTTTTTGGGGAAGGTAAGGGGGAAGCTTTCGCCTCTTGCGCCATTCCCTCCGCCAGTATTATCTGGATCAGGTTCCAGGGGTCCTTCTCAGCCCTCTTTTGAGAGCGCCCCCATGGCAAGACGCTTTCATTATATGCAAAGCTTCCAATCTTTTCAAGAAATGTATCGGTTCACATCTGGCAAAAACCAGATTCTTCATATACAATAGTAAGCACAACTAAAAGGTGGTGGTGATTTTCGGGAAAAATTTCTCCCTCCGAAAATTTAAATCATATCTGGAAAACCTCCTCTGGAGAGTGCTAACTCCCTTTCTACCCTGGTATTTCAACGAGCACCATTTTGAAAACCTCTATCGTCGCAAGAAGGACCCCTGGAATTATACCCAGAGCCCGTTTGAACGGGAAAAATATGCAAAAACCCTCAGGGCAATTCCCGAGAATGTTCAATCGGTACTCGAGGTGGGTTCAAGCGAAGGGGTTTTCACCGAACTTTTGCTCCAGAAAGGAAAAAGGGTGGTGGGTATCGATATCTCAGAAACAGCCCTAAAGAGAGCTAGAGAACGCCTTAGAAAGTACCAGGGGCAGGTGGAGCTTCGAAAAGTGAACATCGTGAAGGATGATCACCTCGATACCGCTTTTGATATGATTTTGGCTTCGGAAGTTCTCTATTACTTAGGTGACAAAAAGACGTTTTTATCCTTAGAAGAAAAATTCTTCCATCTACTCAACGAAAAGGGGTATCTTCTTTTGGTCCATTTTTACCCCTCGGGCAAAATCATCCATGATGCCTTTCTGGAACGAAATCGTTTTGTGAAAATCGAGGAGGAAATCACCTATCATCCTGACCGGGACTACATCATTACCCTTTTACAAAAGAGAACGCCTGAAGTACGTTCAATAAAACCCCAGTAACAGTCGAAGACCAGGTCACCCTCTATAATCCGAGCAACTATCCATGCTCTCTCCCAAAAGCGAAAAAACGGCACATCATTACCCACAGCTTCTTCACTTCGGTGAAAATGGTCAGAATAAAAGGATTCCTTTCCCCTTAAAGTTGATGAATTTCGCCTTCGGTATATACAGGATGTTTACCCTAAAGGAGGTGACCGGAAAAACTCGAGAAACCTTTCTGTGATAAAAAAGACGGTATTGTAAGACGCGAACATACCATGGAGACATCAACGTCGCTCTCTGGAGGGTAATCACCACGAGTAAACGAGAAAACAGCCCAAATTTCCTGGTATATCGCCCGTATAGCGCTGAGAGCTTCTACGGGCGAATTTCGAGTCAAAGAATTCAAAAGAACTTCCCTCTGGAAAATCCTTGGGATAGTGGAACCCCTGGTCATACCAGGCGGGGAACCATATCTAACGGTGAGATTCTTCGGGAAATCACGATACGGAAGAAAACATCCATAGGATGGCAAAATGAAATTGAAAATGTATGGTGAAGCTCGATTTTTTCTCTCCTTGAGATATAATGGAAACGTTAACGGAAAAAAAGGGGGGTCATTACTGTGACATCTCGTGAACGGGTGATGGCAAGTTTAAGACATGAAGAACCGGATGTTTTACCTATTGATCTCGGAGCAACGCTTGTAACCGGTATCCACGTCTCCAGCCTGCATAAACTCAAAGTAGCCCTGGGGTTGATAAAACCAGAGGAACCGGTTAAGGTCATCGATCCCTATCAAATGCTGGGAGAAGTGGATGAGCCGCTGCGCCAGGTTCTGGGAATTGATACCATTCCTCTTGCGTCGCCTAAAAATCTCTTTGGCTTCAAAAATGAGAACTGGAAACCATGGGTGTTTTTCGATGGCACCCCGCTCCTTGTACCCGAAAAGTTTAATACCGTTCCAGATGCCGAAGGGAATATCTACCAGTACCCGGAGGGCGACCAAAGTGTTGCTCCATCGGCAAAATTGCCCAAAGGAGGGTTCTATCACGATGCCCTAATCCGGCAAAAGCCCATTGATGAGTCGAAGCTCAACGTTAAAGACCAGATTGAAGAGTTTGGGGTGCTCACGGAAGAAGAATTGAAGTACTATGAACATGAGTCACGCCACCTCTTCGAAGCAACCGACTACGCCATCGTCCATGGGGGAGTTCCAGGAACCAACTTAGGGGATATCGCCATTGTGCCAGGATTAACGCTGAAAGAACCCAGGGGGATACGAGATGTGGAAGAGTGGTATATTTCGCTTGTTACCAGACAATCATTTTTACGGGACGTTTTTGCCCAGATGACCGAAATTGGCCTCACCAATCTCAAGCTTTTCCATCAGGCAGTGGGGGAACGGATTCAGGTGCTGGTCATTTCAGGTACGGACTTTGGTTCACAAAACGGACCTTTTATTTCCAAAGAAGTGTATCGTACTCTCTTCAAGCCCTTTCACCAGAAGGTGAATCGGTGGGTCCATGAAAATACGAGCTGGAAAACGTTCATTCACACCTGTGGTTCAGTTTATGACCTCCTACCAGATTTTCAGGAAGCCGGGTTTGATATTCTCAATCCAGTCCAAATATCAGCCGCAAAAATGGTTCCAGAGACGCTCAAAAAAGAGTTTGGCGATTCCTTCACCTTCTGGGGAGGAGGGGTCAATACCCAGAATACCTTACCGTTCAAAAGCCCAGAAGAAGTCAAAGAAGAAGTGCGAATGCTCATTAAAATGTTTAAAAAGGGCGGAGGATTTGTCTTTGCCACCGTGCATAATATCCAGAGCAACATCCCGGTAGAAAACCTCCTGGCACTGTTTGAAGCAGTGAACGAATTCCGATAATCCGTTAAGAAACGGAGGATATTTTCCCCTTCAGGAGAAGGAAGAGAGCTTTTTTTGAAGTTCATCGAGCGAAAGACCCAAAATTACAGCGGCTCTTTCCAGGTCACCGCCAGTATACTCTGTGACGCGCTCGATATACTCTTTTTCCACTTCCTGAAGGGTTTTCCATTGCTCCCGGAGTGGAGCCTCAAAAATCCGCAAATCCTCAACACCCAAGGTTTCATCCCGAGTGAGGATGATAGCCCGCTCAATCACGTTATCCAGTTCTCGGATATTACCGGGCCAGGAATACCGTTTGAGAACCCGCATAGCCTGAGGTGAAATACCCTGAACCTTTTTATGTAACCTGCGGGAATGTTTGGCGATAAGAAAATCACAGAGCACTGGAAGGTCTTCTTTCCGCTCCCGCAAAGGGGGAAGTTCTAAGGGAATCACGTTAAGGCGGTAATAAAGGTCTTCACGGAAGGTGTTTTCTTTAACCATTTTCTTGAGGTCACGGTTGGTGGCCGCAATAACCCGGACATTCACCGTGATGGTTGTCATTCCTCCCACCCGCTCAAAAGTACGGTCCTGCAAAACCCGCAAGAGTTTCACCTGCATGGCCGGACTCATCTCGCCCACTTCGTCAAGGAAAATACTCCCTCCATCGGCCAGTTCAAACTTGCCCAATTTGCGAGCATGAGCACCGGTAAAAGCTCCTTTTTCATGACCAAAGAGTTCGCTTTCTAAAAGCGTCTCAGTAATAGCACCGCAGTTAACCACCACAAAGGGATGGTTTCTACGGTCGCTCTGAAGATGAATGGAACGTGCCAAGAGTTCTTTCCCCGTACCACTTTCTCCATAAATCAAAACCGTGGCATCAGTTTTCGCCACACGCTGTGCCACCTGCATAATTTCTCGCATTTTGAGAGAGTCCCCAATGACCCCTTCAAAACAAAATTCTTCCCGAAGTTCATCCAGAAGATAATCCCGTTCCCGGCGCAGTCGCTCAAGTTCTAAGGCCCGATGAACGATATTTTTCAGTTCTTCGATTTTGAAGGGCTTGGTGACAAAGTCGTACGCTCCCACCTTGAGGGCTTCAACCGCGTTATCCACACTCCCGTACGCCGTAATCACTACCACGGGAACATCGGGGTCCGTCTTCTTGATTTCCCGCAGGACCTCCATACCGCTCATCTCGGGCATGCGCAGGTCAAGAAGCACGAGGTCAAAACTCGAGGAACGAAACTTCTCCAGAGCTCGCTTGCCATCCAGGGCGGTCTCAACCAGCATCCCTTCTTCCTCAAATATTTCCTGCAACATTTCTGCCATAAACCGCTCGTCATCAGCTACCAAAACACGAAAAGCAGGCACCCTAACTCCTCCTTTTTACTATTATACCAGTTCTTTCAAACCACTCTACACAGAAAAGAGCTACTGATGGTAAAATACTCTCAGGAGGAGAGAGAATGAAGCGATGGCTTGCTGTGTTCATTCTTATACTGTGCTTTTTGACCCATCTGGCACTCATGGCAGAGGAGAAACCGTTAGGATTCACCACCCATACGGTTTCTCTATTCAGTTTCCGCGTTGATATACCCAGAAACTGGGAAGTAAAAAATCCCCCTCAATCCATCAATCCCTATCTCGTGTTCCTCGCCTTTAATTCTGAAACCCAGGTCGAAGTTACTTTAGAGTACCGGGATTTCGGTTCCCTCGACAGGTTCCGGGAAAGGGTCCGGGATGATATCACCGTTTTCC
>JBDIWM010000058.1 GCA_039638595.1 Atribacterota bacterium | reverse complement strand
GGATCGGATTGACCGCTTGCCTCTTTTCCCTTCTTTTGGATATTCCAGCGCTACCGGTCTAAGTTTGGGATATTTCTATAATTACTCCATCAATGATTACTCCTTTGGAACGGTGATCGTCAACTGGTGGCAGAAAAACGGGTGGAGTATCGAAGTAAGGCATTACCTGGACAACGAAGAAAAGGGTGAGCAAGGAAAGATTACTCTGTACTACCGGGACTATCCCAGTACATCGCCGACCTTCACTGCTCAAGCCGAGTACGGCAAAAAACTCGATGATTTTACTACTCTGTCCGGTCGTCTCAATTACACAAAGACCATCGGTAAGACCGATGACACTTACTCTTTCCTTTTGAGTATTGACCGCAATAAGGAAAAAGAAGCAGGGAAGCTGAACTTGAGTTACGACGCAAATTATACCACCCAGAGTGATACCCTTTCTGCACTCTTAAACTATAGGAGAACGGTTGGAGAAAACCTCTGGGGTGGCCTTGAGCTTTTCTATGTGGAAGACGCGAAATGGGGGATGTTTGAAGACCAGGACTTGCGTTACCTCCTCTATTTTCAAAAAAACCAGGGTGTATGGACCTACACGCTGCGTTACTATGGTCATAGCGACCTTGAGGGAGATGCATATACCGGTGACACCATCCAGGTGGTGCGAAAAATACCCGAACTCGAGGTATCGAGAGGGAAAGAAAGAATTGGTCAATCTGACTTTTCCTATGCTTATGGGGCAGTGGCTGGCTATTACTTTGAGGAAGAGACCGGGGTCAGAGAGAACCGTCTTAATCTGTATCTTGACATAGGTGGTAACAGCAAACTGGGTGATAATACCTTTCTGAAGCCGACTCTTCATTTTGAGCAGAATTTCTATGGCAATGGATTTGCCCGGTATCTCTGGTCGAGTAACGTGGGGATGGAACACAAATTTTCATCCAGCCTTTCCGTATCGCTTTCATACGATTGGCGTGGATACAGAGGTGCTACCCCTTTTAAATTCGATTACACTACCAGGGAGAACAGCTTCCTGTCGGTAAATGCAACGTATACCCAGAATCCTTGGAAAATCATCCTGGAAACCGGGTACGATTTTGTGACAAAAGAATTTATCGATGCCATTGTGGGTGTGACCTATGACGTTTCTGCTCAAAAACAGGTTGCTCTTAAAGGGAGTTATAACGTTGAAAGCACCGAGTGGCAAGGAATGAGTTTTTCTATTTCCTGGCCTTTGTCCAAAGAGTGGAATATTGGACTGGAGGGTATCTGGGATTTTCAAGAGGGGGACCTTGATGCCTTGCGAGTTCGCCTCACCCAGGACCTTCACTGCCGTGAAATCAGTCTCTACTATGACCAGTCGGCGAAGACCTTCTGGCTGGAATACGGGCTCAAGGTGTTCCCCAGTCAGAAATTCAAGTTAGGAGGATGACACCATGGAGGGAATCAAGACAATTGTGGTTCTCGGATTCCTGATACTTTTTGTAGCGGGGTGTGCTAGGGGTGAACAACCGACCTGGGGGACAGGAAGCGAGATAAGGATTACCCTGACCCTGCGGGGGAACGTTGACTCAGATGTAGAATATCTGGTGGCCCTCGATCCCGATGGGAATGTTTTGACCGGGCCAGGAAAAGACCCTTTGGAATGGCGTGGTTTCTACGTCTTGCACCGGGCTGGCAATAACTTTTACTTCAGGAGTCCGAATGGAGAGGAGCGGTTTTTCTCTGGTGGTTCTGTTTCGGGAGCGATTATGAAAATGGATGTAGACCTTTCCGATTTGGGAAAACCGTCCACTTTGGAAGTAATGGTGGTGACGACCGATAAAGGGGGCAATGTCCTGGACACACTGGAAAATTACTTTACTGTGCGCCTTGGGTCTCAGTCGTATGTGTTCCGGGAAGATACTCCTCTTGATGCCGGTAACGCTTCAGGCGATATCCTGAAAGTTGAAATCGAGGTGCGGCGATGAAAAAATGGCTGGTTTTTTTTCTTTTCCTTGCGGGGATATCTCTATTTTTTTCAGGGTGCCTTTCTCCGACTATTCCTTCTCCGTCGACTAAAGCCAGTGACTGGACCCTGCTGATTTTTATGAATGGGGATAACGACCTGGAAAACGATGCCTGGCAAGATTTGAACTCCATGGAAATGGTTGGTTCTACGGAGCGAGTGAACATCATTGTGCAAATGGATACCCCGAAGACGGGCGCGTATCGTTACCGGGTGACTCAAGACGAGGATCCTTCTCTGGTCACATCTCCGATTCTTGAGTCTCTTGGTCGGGTTGATATGGGTGACTATCGAAGTCTTATCGATTTCGTCCGGTTTGGCGTTCAGAATTATCCGGCTTCGCGATATGCGCTTATTCTCTGGAATCACGGGGGTGGTTTCAGGAAAAGAGATATTTCTTTTGACTTTTCTACTGGTCATGCGATCACCATTCCACAATTGGCTTACGCCCTTTCTCAAACCAAATCCATCATAGGAAAGAATCTTGACCTCTTAGGAATGGACGCCTGCCTCATGGCCATGGTGGAGGTGGCCTATGAAGTGCGAAACTATGCCAATGTCATGGTGGCTTCAGAAGAGTTTGTGCCCGGTGAGGGGTGGGATTATGCGGGATTCTTACAGATACTGGTTCATTCCCCTTCTATGGGGGAAAGAGAATTGGCCCGAGCCATTATCGATACCTATGTGGATTCGTATCTGCGAGTGGGTGTGACACAGTCGGCAATTGACCTCAAGGCAGTGGCGACTTTAGCCCAAAGTTTGGATACCCTGGCGCAGGCGGTGCTGGGTGATTCTCGCACTCCTCCCAATCTCTATCTTTATCTTGGTGATCAGGCCTTGTACTTTGGGGATTATGATTTTGTAGACTTAGGAAGCCTTCTTGGGCTGTGGCATGGCTGGCCGACCATTCAGGATTTAACGGTCCGGGAAAAAGCAGGACTCGCTCGAGATGCCCTTGCACAGACGGTTTTTTATGAGCGAAACAATCTGGGTAAATCCCTAGGAGGGTTGAGTGTGTATTTTCCCTATCAATCCTACGACCCGAAGTATGATACGCTTTCCTTTGCTTCTTCTACATCCTGGGACGACATGCTAAAATATCTCTTCCGTTACCGGTAGACTGGACGAAAAAGGGGTGGAAGGAAAATGAATCGGTACCAGATACAGATTCTGCGTTCGCTGAAAGAGGGTCCGAAGAGCTTCTGGCGGTTACTGGATGAGCAGGATGAACATATCAGTGGTTTTGTGGAACGATTGAAAAAACTTTTGCAAGAAGACGTTGTGGTATATCGGAATGGAAAGTTTGAGCTTTCCGAGAAAGGCAAGGATCAAAGTCGAAGCCTTTCTCCGTACCACAGCGCCACCTGTAGCCACTGTCGGGGAGGGTACAATCCATTCCATTTTCTGGAAGCCTTTTCCTTTTATGCCCAGCTTGTTCAGGATCGACCACTTCCGAATCTCGATTTTGACCAGGGATTTATGACCAAAGAGGATATTTTTGCTCGGGTTTCTTTTCTCTATGAACGCGGGGATTTGGAAGGACAAAAAATTCTCATCGTCGGTGATGATGACCTTTTCAGTTTGGCGCTGGCGGCGACAAATCTTCCAGAATCCATCACGGTGCTTGAAATCGACCCAAGATTGGTGGAATTTATTCGAAATCGAACTCAAGAACACGGTTTTCGCGTCGAGGTATATCCCTATAACGTGGCTGATCCCTATCCCCTGGAGGACCATACATTCCAGGTTTTTATTACCGACCCGGTAGAAAGCGAAAGGGGTCTTATTGCCACTCTTTCTCGGGGAGCTCAGGCTTTGCAGAATGGAGGGGCACTGTATTTTGGACTGACCACTATTGAGTCATCCTGGCGTAAATGGTACAACATCGAGAAAGTACTTTTAGAGATGAATTTTGTGGTTACCGACGTTCTGCGAAGGTTCAGCAGTTATCCAGACAGCGATAATCAGTTCGATGAAAATTTTTACGACCGTACCATGATGCGCCGGCTTTTAGCGGTTACCTTGCCTCTTCCAGCTGATACAGACTGGTTTCGTTCCAGTTTCATTCGCTGTGAAGCAATCGACGAGCCAAAACCAGTGGTGGTGGGTAAGGTTCCCTTTGACCGGAGTTTTTACCTCGATGACGAAACCATGGCCACTCCCGGTTACTGAGTTGAAAAAAATTCGAAAATTTTTTAGAATGGGAGTAGTCAAAAGGGGATTTTTGACGTATAGTATAAAAAGGATGCAGTAGGCTATCCTGTCCTCTCTCCCGGGTGAGGGAAAGGAGGTGAAAAGGAAGACTTGGTGACCCAGGGAGGAAGGATGAGTGATAGAAGCTGGAAACCTCGAAAAGAAGGGACGAACAGAGAGGAAACAGGGATACTCTCTACGCAGCCTTCTTGGTGAGGTGGAAAGCGCAAAAACCAAACAACCAAGGAGGTTTGAACATGAAGAAACTGGCGTTAGCGTTAGTGTTGGTGTTTGCCTTTGTGCTTCCTGCTCTGGCAAACCCATTTGTTGATGTGCCGCTCAATCACTGGGCCTACGATGCCATTCAGAGCTTGGCGGCCAAGGGCGTCATCATTGGATACCCTGATGGGACCTTTGGTGGCAATCGGGCACTCACTCGTTATGAGTTTGCCATGGCCATTGCTCGGGCTATCGGGTATCTGGAGAGCAAAATTGACGAAGCTGGTTTTGCCACCCAGGAAGACATAGCAGCTCTGGAGAAGCTGGTCAAAGAGTTTGCCAATGAGTTGAAAAACCTGGGTGTCACCGTGGATGACCTGAAGAAGGTGGTGGGTGAAAACAGCGAAGCCATCAAGGCTCTGGAAGCTAGGGTTGCTGAACTTGAGAAGTACGCTGAACCCGTCAAGGTTACCGGAGAGTTCACTTCAACCTGGAAGGCATTCCTTCCCACCGCTACGGGCAAAACCGACGTCAGCTTCAGTGACTCGACCACCCTGTATATTGCTGCGACCATCAACGAGTATACCACTGCAGGAATTGATTTAACCATTGATGATACGTTCTCCACGCCTTCGGTGAGTGCTAACAATTTCTACATTGAGTACAAGAAGGATGAGTGGTACGTCAAAGCTGGAGACATCCGGCTTGGCAAAGTCGGCTTAGGTTTGGTCCATGGTGACTACCAGCCCGATGACCCCGATGATGATCGTGATTATGATTTAGACTTCGAGGGTGCGTTAGTGGTGTTCACTCCCGAGGATAGCGACATCACCTGGAAGGCTCTTGCTGCGCCAAACGACTGGTATACCATTCGGGCTGAATGGGAAAAAGTGGGAGTTAGTGTAACCTGGATGCCAGAGGGGGCTTCGCTCTTTAATGCTACCTCTGACCTCGTTATTAGCGCCGATGCCTGGACCGATTTTGATGAATCCGATGTCAAACTGACGGTTGAAGGTGCGTATGGAGTACTGAGTGGTACTTTCGGTGTGGCTGGCAAAGTAGCGATTAAGGCAACCGAGGATGTGACCATTACTCTTGATGGTCATTATGTGACTGCTGGATTCACCCCAGCGACCTCTGCGGCTTCACCAAGTGATTTCAAAGCTGATGAACTTGGGTTTGGTGTGGCAGCAAGCTTTGACCTTTCTGGTGACGACGCTGAAGAAAAATGGACTCTGGATGTCAAATACGATTATGCGCAGACCCTGGCTGGTGTTGCAACCAAGAACAAAGTGAGTGGTACGATTACCTTTGTACCAGCTGAAGCAGCAAAAGATGAAGAAGGCAAGATTAAAGTTACCTATGACCTTTTAACCAGTGGTATAACCGTATACGGTGCATATTTGAACTTCCCGCTTGACCTTGATAGCGAAAACAATGAAGCGTACATCTCGGTTGGCGGCGAATACGATATGGCTGCTGCAGCCTTCACCCTTGCCGGAAAGCTGGACTACAAGTGGTTAGATAAGAACACTACGTTGACTGTGGAAGGCCGTTATGACAGCGCTCCAGCTGCGGGTGCTCCGGTTTACAGCGTCTTGGCAAAACTTGGTTGGGATATGGCTGAAAATACTGCCCTTACCGTTAGCTACGAACTCAACACCTGGGACGCTGGTGATGACTTCGGTCAGGGTAACATCCTTGACGGAGCTGGCACCATTAAGGCAGAACTCTCAGTCTCGTTCTGATGGAATGTGCGTAGGCAAAAAGCCCCGGGAATTTCCCGGGGCTTTTTTTATGAGCATTTATCCAGTATAATGAATTAATGAATTGTCAAGCCATCCTTTCTCGTTTTCAGGCATTGCGATTTCGTAGAGGGCAAAGGGCATTCAACCACTCTTTTCTCAGATTACCTGTTGATGTCCTGTTTCCGCCTCAGCTATCCTTTGAGGGAGAAATTACCGCTGAGCACCTGGTGCGGGTAGAAGGGGAACTGAAGGGCACCATTAAGAGTCCGGTGGTGGTTGTTGCCGGAGGAGCCAGGGTGGTTGCTGAAGTAGAGGCGGAATGCCTCTATGTGGAGGGAATTTTTCGGGGGATTGCTCGAGTCCATTTTTTTTACCTTGATTCGAGTGGTTCGGTTGAAGGAGAGGTCAAGGCGGAAACGCTCTATGTGGATAAAGGTGCCAGAATGAGCGGAAAAATTAAGGCCGGAAGGAAAGAAGGGGTGTAGAGAAAAAGCATGCAGCTGGGAAAGCTCTCGCCGGATATTCTGAAAAGGATTGTATTCCCTTTCCAGGGTTCGAGAAGGCATGAGGTGCTTTATGGAGCGGGTTTGGGGAGGGATTGTGGCGTATTGCGCTTGGGGACAGACTTTTTGGCAGTAACCTGTGACCCGATTACGGGTGCACCTGATTTCCTGGGTTTTTTTGCTGTGCAAGTGGTGGTCAATGACCTGGTCTGTAGTGGTGCAGAGCCGGTGGCGGTGTTGGTGAGTCTCGTTTTTCCTCCCGAAAGCACTTTGGAAATGGTTGAGAAAACCATGCGGGAAATCGACACCTTTTGTCGGGAATGGAAGATTGTGGTTTTGGGAGGACACACCGAAATTTCTCAGGTGGTGCGCAAGCCCTTGGTGCACTGTGTGGGTCTGGGAAGGATAGCGAATGACCATTTTCCCGATGTGAGCAAGGTCCTTCCTGGAGATTCAATCCTCATGACCAAGGGTGTGGGCATTGAAGGGACGGCCATTCTTGCCTGGGAAAAGAGCGAGGAGCTCCAGAAAAAGTTTGGGAAAGAACTTGTGGAAAGGGCACAATCTTTCCTCAACATGATGAACGTAGTTGAGGACGCGCGAATCGCTAACTCTTTTTCCCCCCACTGTCTTCATGATGTCACCGAAGGAGGGCTACTCGGGGCACTATGGGAAGTGTGTGCGGGACAGAATCTGGGTTTTGAAATTGAGGAAGAGAAGGTTTTTATCTTTCCGGAAACGAGAGCCATCGCGCAGCATTTTGCCATTGACCCCCTTTGTCTTATTTCCAGCGGTACTCTTCTCATTTTTACCCCTTTTCCGGAGGATATAATGAAGGCTTTGCGAGAAGCATCCATTCCGGTATTTGAAGTGGGTAAAGTGACCAGAGAACCTCGAAGGATTGTGCGCTATAAGGATGGTTTTATTAGAGAAATAAAAAGCTGTCCTCAGGACGCCTTATGGAGCGTTGTGGAACGACTTTAGCCAGAATTGGCAAGAAACTCTTTCCCCACCGGGGGATAATCTGGGGGTTTTTGGGTCTCCTTCTTTTTCTTTTCGCTCATCCACAAAGGACGTTTTTTATTTATGGGTTTTTGCTTATCGTGTTTGGTGAGGTTTTACGCATCTGGGCGGTGGGGTATATAAGGAATTACCGGAAAGCAATGGAAGAAGATGTAGAAGAACTCACCAGCTGTGGTCCTTATGCCTATACTCGAAACCCACTTTACCTGGCCAATGGTGTGATCGGCACAGGGATTGTTCTGCTCTCGGGTCTCTGGTGGATGGTATTCCCATTCTGGGTGGTTTTTATGGTGCTTTATGGGTCCATTGTGAGGGCTGAGGAAGTATTCTTAGAAAAAAAATTTGGGCATACTTATCAGAATTACAAAAACGAGGTTCCTGCTTTCATTTTTCGATTGACCCCCTATCAGGGGAAGAAAAAACCGTTTGCTTGGGAGGTTGTGTTTCAAAAGGAAATCATCACCCTAATTACTCTGAGTGCGATAGTGCTTCTTTTTTACCTTCGTGGTTTTCTTGCCTTTTAGATTCCCTCTTCTTTTTTCAAATCAATGGAAAGCCGGATATCAGAGAGGGTAAGTCCGGTTTGGCGTTCAATCCGTTCCCGGACTTTGTTTTTGACCGCGACGGAAAACTCGGGAATGGAGGTGTCTGGTTTTACCGCTAAAAAGATGTTAAGAATCAGGTTTTGGCCTATTCTTTCTACCCTTGGTTCCACGAGGAGAATTTCATTAAAGCCTTTCATGGCTTCCTGGGCTAAGGCCTTGATGGATTCAAAGGAAATCCTGATTTCTCCCTCACCGGTAACATAGGTAATAGATTCCTCTTTTCTTGTGATGAGGAATCGAAATAAAAAGAGCGCGACCACCACGAAAGCGGCAATAATGAGAATTCCCAGCATGCGGAACAAGAAGTTGGTGTGGAAGAAAAGATAAAAAGCGGTAATCCACTCCTGAATCACGAGAACCGGGACAAGATTAAAAACCACCATTGTGATGCTTACCGCAATCAAAATAAGTAGTACCCCAAGAAGGAACGCAAACAATCGACCCCAGAAAGCCATTCCTCTCTCCTCCTTTTAATCGCTTTCTTCGCTCTTTAATTGATCGATGAGTTTTGAAGCTTCTTCAAAGGTAAGCCTGGCAAGAACTTCCTCAGACACGGTTTTCCCTTTCACTTTCGCCAGATTACGGATGAACTGTTTCTGTTTCTCCGAAGCCGGGCGGGTGAGAGGAACTTCTTCCTCTTCGTAGAGATAAAGACCCACTCCAAGAAGTGTTGCGCATTTTTTGAGTGCATCTGACGCTGCAGCCTTAAGGTCATCACCGAAATCAGGAACGTTTTTTTCGTGGTTTGGCGAAAACGATTTAAACCCGAACTGTTCCTTGACCAGGTTTCCGCAGGTTAACCTTCCTAAAACCCAGACATAACCCCTGGTGAGGTCAATTTCCTTTTCTTTGATTTCAAACGACCATTCTCCATCGAAGGCTTCATTCAGGCGTTTAATGACCGATGGAGTCTCAATATAGAATAGCTCTTTTCCTTCCTTGCCAGGTCGGCGTTTGACCTCTCTTTTGGAAAACTTTTTTTCCAGGATTTCCCGGTTTTTCAAGAGAAATTCCCCCTCAGTCGAAGGGTGATATCATTTTCTGGTAAATGCATATATCCACCCACTTTTGGAACTTAAACCCCACTTCTTTCAGGATACCCCGTAATTCGAATCCTAACTTTTCGTGAAGCCTGATGCTGGGGATATTCTCTCGAGCTATAAAGGCTACAACCGAATGGTAACCCAAACCCTTGGCCTCTTCCAGGAGATAACTTAACAACTCATAACCAATACGCTGACGGCGAAATTCCTCTCGAACGTAAATGGAATCGGATACCGTATATTGGTACCCTTCCCGATCTGAATAAGGGCTCAGGCACGCCCAGGCCACCAGAAGGCCATTTTCTTCGGCTACAATCAGGGGATACTTTTCGTTGTGTGCCCTGTACCAGGTTTTTTGCTCTTCAAGAGAACGAGGAAAAAGATGGAATGTGGCTGTGGTGTAGAGTACGGCCTGGTTGTAAATCTCGGTTATCTGCGGTAAATCGCTTTCTTGCGCCTTTCGGATATGGAGCACTTTCTCTCTCATGGCTTTCATATTGTATACCTTTTTTCCGATGGAGAAAAGACCTGGTTTTTTGGCTTTTTTAAAGGTCGAAAACCTGCTTGGTAATGGTGAACTTTCCTGAAGGAAAGGCGTAAAAGAAAAGTAATTCAATAGGTAAAGGGGCGTCAATCATGAAAAAAGCATACTTTTTGGTCTTCGGTATTCTTGTGCTTCTCACTTTTCTGGCTGGTTGTTTCAGTACTGTACCAACACCATCCCCTACGCCAAGCTGTCCATCAGATATGAAAGAAAAAGATTTTACTCTTCCTTTACTGAATGGAGGAACGCTCACCCTCAGTGACTACCTTGGAAAGCCAGTTCTTCTCACCTTTTTTACCCCTAATTGTCCTCACTGTATCAATGAAGCGCCCCTACTTGAGGCAGCGTATCAAAAGTATAAAGACACCCATGAGTTTGTAGTCATTGGTGTCGGTTACATCGGGGGAAGTAATATAATGGATCTACGGCAGTTTGTGCAAAATGCTTCGCTCACCCACCCTGTCCTGATTGATACACTGGAAACCAGAGTCTATTCGATGTATGGTGTATCTGGTGTGCCGCACTCATTCTTTTTTAACCGCTGTGGTACCATTGTCCAGGAAGAAATCGGTGAATTGACCGAGGACAAGCTGGAACGATACTTACAGAAAATCCTGTAATTGTCCTGCTAAACGCAGGGTCTGATAGAGTTCGTCCAGGTCTTTTCCCTTGACCAGGTACGCAAAGGCTCCTAAACGCAGAGCGTATTCCCGGTACT
>JBDIWM010000057.1:9280-10961 GCA_039638595.1 Atribacterota bacterium | reverse complement strand
CGGATAAAATGGACACCTTGGTTTCGAGCTTTGCGTTGGGGCGGATTCCCAGTGGTTCTTTTGATCCGCTGGGTCTGCGACGAATGGCTCAGGGTATTGTGGATATCATTGTCCATCGCCGTTTTTACCTCGGTCTTTCCCCCTGGATTGAGTTGAATTTGAGGCTTCTCGAAGAGCAGGGTTTTGTACATTTTGTTCCTTCGGTTCTCGACCAGGTCCGGGATTTTATTTTCAACCGTTTACGTTTCCGTCTCCTGGCAGAAGGTGTGAACTATTCGGTTTTAAATGCGGTTTTAGCTGATGCGGTGGATGACGTTTACGAAGTAATTGGACGGGCAAAGTTCCTGGATGAACTCCTCAAGAAGGAGAAAGGGTTTTTGGGCGCTATTGTAACCGGGTTTACTCGGGCAAATAATATCAGCCGGAGTTTCTCTGGGGAAGGCGAAATAAAACCGGAGCTCCTCAAAGAGGATGTGGAACGAGAGCTGTATCAGAAATTGACTCAATCTGAGAGTGAGTTTTCCCGCTTCATCCGGCATGGCAAGTACCGAGAGGCTTTTAAGAATTTCTCAGCTCTTCTTCCGACTTTAAATGCCTTTTTTGATAAGGTTTTGGTGATGTGCGAGGATGAAGAGTTACGACGTAACCGTTTGTTACTCATGAAAAAAGTGGTGAGAATGTGGGAAGGGTTTGCCGATCTCTCGCTTCTTGTCATAGAAAGCGTCTGAGGTGGTTTTTTTGAACGGATATCCGGTAAGCGATGATTTTAATATTTTCGTCATCTCTGACGGCACCGGGAAAACCGCTTTTTCGGTTGTGCAGGCTGCACTCCTTCAATTTGAGCTTCCTCGAGTGAGCATTTTGCGTTTTACCAATGTGAGGGATAAAGAAGAAATTTACAGCATCATGGACATGGTGCGGGTTCAGAAAGATGTGGTCATCTATACCGTGGTGAATGAGGAACTGGCCGAAATCTTGAGGATTGAAGCAGCGAACCGGGGTGTCATTGCTCTTGATATTTTGGGACCCTTGGTGGAGTTGCTGAAGCGCCTTAGCTCACGCAACCCCAGAGGGGTGCCGGGGCTTTTTCAGCGCTCTGAAGAAAAGGTCACGGAGCGTTTAGAAGCCATTGAATATGCTCTCGAAAAAAGCACCGGTTTCAGTGTTTCGAATCTCGACAAGGCCGATGTGATTCTCCTCACCATCTGGTACCCCCATAAGGATGAATATATTCTGCGATTAGCTGAGAAAGGGATTAAGTGTGGGTATGTGATTCTCGATCCAAATTTTCCTTTGCCCATGGATTTAGAGGAGGTGGTTGGTAGAGCATCCAGAAGTTTACTGGTGGGTATCAGGATGGATCCTGAATACCTGAGTGCTTTGCGCTTAGAGAGGATTAAGGCGTTGGGTTTGACTTGTTTGGCAGAGAAGGCGAATGTGGTAGAAGTTCGAAGGGAACTCGATTTTGCTCAGACAATCTATGAGAAACTCGGTTGTGTCATTTTGGATATCACTCGTTTAAGTAGTAATGAAGTCGTCAATCGGATTCTGGACCAAATTCAAAAAAGGGAGGAAAGAACATGAAGAAGTACGTGTATTTCTTTGGTGAAGGAGACGCTTCCATGAAGTTGCTCCTGGGCGGGAAAGGGGCAAATCTCGCTGAGATGACCCGCATTGGTCT
>JBDIWM010000057.1:0-9270 GCA_039638595.1 Atribacterota bacterium | reverse complement strand
GTTCCCATTTCTATAAAAATAACCAGACCTGGCCTGAGGGATTAGAGGAAGAGGTCAAAAAGAATCTAGCTGCCCTAGAAGCGAAAACTGGAAAAAAATTTGGAGACCCCAATAACCCTCTGCTTGTGTCTGTCCGTTCAGGTGCTCCGGCTTCCATGCCTGGGATGATGGATACGATTCTCAACCTGGGATTGAACGACTTGGTGATGGAGAGTTTAGCGAATTTGACTCAGAACGAGCGTTTTGCTTGCGACTGCTACCGTCGTTTCATCCAGATGTTTGGAAACGTGGTCATGGGTGTCGACCACTCAAATTTTGAAGCCATCCTTGATGAGGTCAAAGAAGAAGTAGGGGCTAAAGTCGACACGGATCTTGATGCCAATGCTCTGCGGAAAGTGATTGCCAAATACAAAGAACTCTACAAGAAACATACCGGAGAAGATTTTCCCCAGGAACCTTACGAACAACTTCGCCGAGCCATTAATGCTGTTTTTGCTTCCTGGAACAACAAGCGGGCCATTACCTACCGGAAAATTCACAAGATTCCTGAGGACTGGGGTACGGCGGTGAATGTACAGACCATGGTCTTTGGCAACATGGGTTTTGACTCTGGGACGGGCGTCGGTTTCACCCGTAATCCCTCTACCGGTGTGAAGGAGTATTATGGTGAATATCTCCTCAATGCCCAGGGCGAAGACGTGGTGGCAGGTATCAGAACTCCCAAACCCATCAAAGAGATGGAAAAGGAGCTGCCTCATGCATTCGAAGAACTGAAGAAGGTTTATGAAATTCTGGAGAAACACTATAAAGATATGCAGGATTTTGAGTTCACCATCGAGAAAGGGAAACTCTATCTCCTGCAGACTCGAACCGGAAAACGCACTGCTCAGGCGGCCATCAAAATCGCTGTGGACATGGTTAAAGAAGGACTGATTGACGAAAAAACTGCGGTTAAACGAGTTGAGCCAAATCAGCTCAATCAGCTTTTGCATCCTCAGATTGACCGTAGCCAGCCTTTGAAGGTTCTGGCCAAAGGTCTTCCTGCGTCTCCTGGAGCAGCGTATGGAAAAGTGGTTTTCGATGCTGATGAAGCGGAGGAACTGGGCAACAACGGAGAAAAAGTGATTCTGGTTCGTCCGGAAACAACTCCTGATGATATTCATGGGGTGGTGGCTGCTCAGGGAATTCTCACCAGCCGGGGTGGTATGACCAGTCACGCGGCTGTGGTAGCTCGAGGAATGGGTAAACCCTGTGTGGCCGGATGTGAAGCCATCAAGATTGACCTTGATAAACGAGAGTTTGTGGTCAACGGTGTTGTGGTCAAGGATGGTGATTACATCACCATTGATGGTGGAACTGGTGAGGTCATTCTGGGGCAAGTGAAGACCATTCCACCTCTCCTTTCTGATGACTTCCGGACCCTCCTTTCTTGGGCAGATAAGATTCGTAAACTTGGAGTACGGGCTAATGCTGATACGCCGGTTGATGCGCAGAAAGCACTCGATTTTGGTGCCGAAGGTATTGGTCTTTGCCGAACTGAGCATATGTTTATGGATCCGGCGCGGCTTCCCTGGGTACAGAAAATGATCATGGCTCAGACCCTGGAAGAGAGAAAAGAAGCCCTTTCTCATATTGAGCCGATGCAAAAAGGTGACTTCAAAGACATCTTCCGTATCATGGAAGGGAAACCGGTTACCGTTCGGCTGATTGACCCCCCGCTCCATGAGTTTTTGCCCAAGCTCGAGGACCTGCTTGTTGAAGTGGCCACGCTTCGAGCTAAGGGTGTTACCGGGCCAGAGCTTGAAGAGAAAGAAAAATTGCTCAAAGTGGTCCGTAATCTCCATGAAGCCAATCCCATGTTGGGTCTGCGTGGTTGCCGTCTGGGGATCCTCTATCCTGAAATTGTGGAGATGCAGGTGCGGGCTATTATGGAAGCAGCCTGTGAACTGAGTCAAGAGGGTGTCAAGGTGATTCCGGAGATTATGATCCCTCTTGTTGGTCACCGCAATGAGATCAAGATTCTCAAAGAGAAGCTTGACGAAGTCGCGCAGCAGGTCATCAAGAATTATGGTGTGAATATTTCCTACAGTTTCGGGACCATGATCGAAGTACCGAGAGCAGCGCTGGTTGCTGATCAGATTGCTGAAGATGCCGAATTCTTCTCTTTTGGTACCAATGACCTGACCCAAATGACCTTTGGTTACAGCCGTGATGATGCGGAAGGGAAATTCCTGTTCTTCTACGAAGAAAACGGTATTTTGCCTGAGGATCCGTTCCAGGTTCTGGACCAGGAGGGCGTGGGGCAACTCATGCGAATGGGCGTTGAAAAAGGGCGTAAGACCCGCCCAAACCTGAAGTGTGGTATCTGTGGGGAACATGGTGGAGAGCCGAAATCAGTGAAGTTTTGCCATCAGGTCGGTTTGAATTATGTCAGTTGTTCTCCGTTCCGGGTACCGCTGGCCAGACTCGCCGCGGCACATGCAGTGATTGAAGAAGAATCGAAAAAGGATGAGAAGAAGTTCGATTTATAGTGATGATAAGGGGCGGCTTGAAAGATCCGCCCCTTTCTGGGTGATGAATCTTGGACCTCAAAGAGGTTAGGAAATTCTGGGAAGAGCGGGAAAAAGAAATTCTTTTCCCCTTTGCGGTATTCAGTAGCTCCAGTCAAGGGCGGCAAAGGCCTGAGGATGAATGTGATGTCCGGACTTGCTTTCAGCGGGACCGGGACCGTATTATTCACTGCAAGGCTTTCCGTCGTTTGAAGCACAAAAGCCAGGTTTTTTTAAGCCCTGAAGGTGATCACTACCGGACGCGCCTTACCCATGCCCTGGAGGTTTCACAGATTGCTCGGACCATTGCCCGCGCTCTGCGTCTCAATGAAGACCTGGTTGAAGCAATCAGTCTAGGTCACGATCTGGGACACACCCCTTTCGGTCATGCTGGGGAGGAAGCACTTGATGAGGTCTACGAGGGAGGGTTTAAGCACAACGAGCAAAGCCTGCGAGTGGTGGAAGTGCTGGAAGGGGAGGGGAAAGGGCTCAATTTAACCTGGGAAGTGCGAGACGGAATTCTAAAACATTCCAAAACTCATTCCATGAACCTGGAAGGAACCCCGCCAGAACTCCCATCGACTCTAGAAGGTCAGGTGGTTCGGCTGGCAGACATTATTGCCTATGTCAACCACGATGTGGACGATGCCCTGCGGAGCGGTATCCTGAAAGAGGAAGAGCTTCCCGAAGAAGCCATAGCTGTTCTGGGGGAAACCCATCGGGAACGGATTAACTGCATGGTGCAGGATATGATTCAAGAGAGTTTTGGTCACCCCTTCGTTCGGATGAGTGACCGGGTACGTCGGGCAACGGAAACCTTGCGGGAATTTCTTTTCCAGCGAGTTTATTTCGGTTCAGAGCAAGGAAGAGAACGTGAAAAAGCAAAACTCCTCGTGAAATCGCTCTTTTCTTTCTTCATGGAAAATCCGACTGTTCTCCGGCAGGAATACTGTACGGGATGGTGGGAAAGAGGAGAGGATTTGGGTAAAATAGTATGTGATTTCATATCCGGCATGACGGACCGGTATGCGCTCTTCATGTTTCAGAAGTATTTTGTTCCTTCTCCCTGGCCTCAGAAAGGAAGAGGGGAAAAAATAGAAACTACAGAAAGGAGGATTCAGGAATCATGAGCTTAGCAATCTTTACCCCTATTGCTGGACTTATTGCTGTATTATTTGCTTGGTCTCTGATCCAAAAGATTAACCGCTTCAGTCCAGGTAACGAAAAGATGCAGGAAATTTCCCAGGCGGTTCAGGAAGGTGCGATGGCTTTTCTCAAAAGAGAGTACACCTTCTTGGTTTTCTTTGTGATTGGTATGTTTGTGGTTTTAATCTTTGCTCGAGGGCCGGTAGAGGCAATTTGCTTTGTTATCGGTGCCTTCTGTTCGGTCATGGCAGGGTTTGTGGGGATGCGGGTGGCCACTCGGAGCAACGCCCGTACTACTCAGGCTGCCACTGAAGGCTTGAATCCTGCTCTGCGGGTTGCCTTTTCAGCAGGAACGGTTATGGGAATGTGTGTGGTCGGATTCGGGCTTCTGGGTCTTGGTATTCTCTACTTGATTATTAAGGACCCCAATGTAGTCAATGGTTTTGCTCTGGGAGCAAGTTCTATCGCTCTATTTGCCCGTGTTGGTGGTGGAATTTATACCAAGGCGGCCGACGTAGGGGCAGATCTGGTTGGAAAAGTGGAAGCTGGTATTCCTGAAGATGATCCCCGTAACCCGGCCGTGATTGCCGACAATGTGGGTGACAACGTGGGTGATGTTGCCGGCATGGGTGCTGACCTCTTTGAATCGTATGTCGGTTCGATTGTAGCAGCCATGATTTTGGGGGTGAGTGCGTTTGGAATCAGTGGGGCCCTTTATCCATTGATTTTGGCAGGAACTGGCGTTATCGCGTCAATCCTCGGGACTTTCTTTGTTCAGGCTAAAGATGAAAAAGGTTTAACTGCAGCCCTAAACCGGGGGACGTATATGAGCACTCTTTTTGTGATTATTTTTAGTCTGGTGGCTTCGCTCCTCATCTTGAAGGCTATAGGACCCTTCGTGGCCACAGTAGCTGGCTTGATTGCCGGTATTGCTATTGGTCTGGCTTCTGAGTATTACACCGACAGTCATTTCAAGCCGGTGCAGAACCTGGCTGAAACTGCTCAAACCGGTCCTGCTACGGTCATCATCAATGGACTGGCGCTGGGAATGGAAAGTACTGTAATACCTTTGCTTTTGGTTTGTGCGGCGATTCTGGTGGCCTACTGGGCAGCAGGGATGTATGGCATTGCCATTGCTGGAATCGGGATGCTCTCCATCACCGGGATTACCGTAGCCATCGATGCCTATGGGCCGGTGGCGGATAATGCTGGCGGAATCGCTGAAATGGCTGGCCTTGACCCTAAAGTTCGCAAAATCACCGATTCACTGGATGCGTTGGGGAATACTACTGCAGCCATTGGAAAGGGTTTTGCCATTGCCTCAGCGGCCCTGACTGCTATGGCTCTTTTTGTAGCTTACTCTCAGACAGTGCAGATTAAGGTAATCGATCTTCTCCATCCCTATGCTGTGGTAGGACTTTTCATTGGGGGGATGATGCCATTCCTCTTCTGTTCCATTACCATGAAGGCAGTTGGTCGAGCGGCATTCCGCATGGTGGAAGAGGTCCGTCGGCAGTTCCGGGAGATTAAGGGATTGATGGAAGGCAAAGCTCGGCCTGATTATGCCCGCTGTGTGGACATTAGCACCAAAGGTGCCATCACTCAGATGATTTTCCCCGGACTTCTGGCGGTGGCTGTTCCGATTCTTGTCGGTGTCATTCTTGGTCCTGAATCTTTGGGAGGACTTCTGGCTGGGGCCATTGTGTCTGGATTGCTTCTTGCTATTATGATGGCCAATGCCGGAGGGGCATGGGATAATGCCAAAAAGTACATTGAAAGTGGGAAAATGGGTGGCAAGGGAACACCCACCCATGCGGCTGCTGTGGTTGGTGATACCGTCGGTGATCCGTTCAAAGACACCTCTGGTCCGTCTTTGAACATTTTAATTAAGTTAATGTCGATTGTGGCGCTGGTTTTCGCACCTCTTTTTATGCGGTAGGTACTTGTTGTTCGAGAAAAACCCGGGAGGGTGGTTGTCGGCTCCCGGGTTTATTTTTTCGTCACAGGTGTTTTTCCTTGTTTATTGATGAACAGTATCTTGAGGAAATCAAGAGCCGAATAGACCTGGTGGAGTTTATCTCCCAGTATGTGGACTTGAAACCTGCTGGCCGGAACTTTAGAGGTCTCTGTCCTTTTCACGAAGAGAAAACACCTTCTTTTATGGTTTCGAGGGAAAAAGGGATTTTTCACTGTTTTGGATGTGGGGTGGGAGGAAATCTTTTTCATTTCGTGATGCGGATGGAAAACTTGACGTTTCCGGAAGCGGTCCTTTTTCTGGCGGACAAGTGTGGGGTGGAGATTCGTCCCGTTCAGATTGGAAGAGGAGCAACGCGCTCTCTGGAGGAGAGAGAACGGTTATATCGTCTCAATGAGATTTTGAATCACTATTATATGCGTTGTCTCAACGGTGGAAAGAGTGAAGAGGAAAACGCCCGAACATACCTTTTGGTGAAAAGAGGTATTCGGCCTACCACCTGGGAGCTTTTCGGGATTGGTTTTTCTTCCTTTTCTGGGAGGGACTCGATCGCTTTCCTTCTTAAAGAAGGCTTTTCTGGTCAGGAGATTATTAGGGCAGGTGTGGGAGTGGTTACCAGGAGTGGGGAACTTTTAGACCGATTCCGCGGTAGAATCACTTTTGCGTTTCACGATTTACAGGGAAGAGTCGTTGGTTTTGCAGGAAGAATTCTTGAAAAAGGTGAACCCAAGTACTTGAATATTTCCGATACACCTATTTTTTCAAAAGGGCAATATCTTTACGGTCTTTTTGCCACTCGGGATTCCTTGCAAAAAACCCATACGGCTATCCTGGTCGAGGGATATATGGATTTTCTAACGCTCTTTGAATACGGAATCAGAAATTGCGTGGCTTCGATGGGAACTTCACTCACCAAAGACCAGGCTGGCCTTTTAAAGCGCTATGTGGACGAGGTGTTTATTGCCTACGATGCGGACCAGCCGGGGCAGATGGCTACATTACGGGGAATGGCCGTGCTGCAGGAAAAGGGTTTAGCGGTGCGCATTGTGGCTTTACCTTCACCCCACGACCCTGATTCTTTTTTGCGGAAAGAGGGGAAAGAAAAATTTTTGGAAATTGTACAGAAATCTCCCTCGCTTTTTGAATATCAGCTGGAATTATTGCTCCGGAATTTTGGTTGTAATTCTCTGGAATCAAAGGCCAAAATTATTCGAGGGATGTTCCCTTTTCTAATCAGCATAAAAGACCCGATAGAGAGGAAGCTCAAAGTTACCGCTTTGGCACAAAGAATTCATGTTGATGAGTCCTTTGTGCAACATCTATTAAATGAAGAAGAGATAACAACGCAGCGAGAAACGTTACCGGTGCGGGAAACGAAAGAACATGGAATCCTCAAAGCGGAAAAAATGATACTTCGGGTGATGATGGAAAATGAACGGTGGCGTCATAAAATTGGGGAGAGCCTGGAAAGAGAATACTTTTCTGGACCGGAACATCAGCGTATCTTTCAGGCTCTGCTGGGTTTGAGTGGTGAAGGTGGTTTTCTGGTGTCAAAACTTGTGGATGTTTTTCCACAAGAAGAGGTGCTCCATTCTCTGGTTACCGAAATCGCCGCTCGGGAGGATTTGCAGGAAATCTGCCAGGACGATGGAGCAGTGGAAAGCCTGGTTCGGCGGGTGAAGCTGGCGGCTTTAGAGCGGAGAATTTTATCTTTACGCCGGGAACTCTCCCGCATGGAAGACCCTGCCAAATTGGGGGAACTAAATAAATTATATAGAGAAAGGGAACAATTGAGACGAATTGGGTGAGGGGGCGAGACTCACGTTGAGCACAAACGGTAAAAACAAGCTTTCCGGTGGCATCTCTTTCCTTTTGGAGAGTGGAAAACGGAAGGGGTACATCACCTTTAAGGAACTGAACGATGTGTTGGGGGATGATGCGGTCAACGTGGATAAGTTGGATGACCTCTACAGCACTCTTTCTGAACTGGGAATTGAGGTTTCCGATGAGGAAATTTTTCGTGAAGAAGTACCGACCTTAGAAAGCGAAGACCTCCACTTTGAGGAAATCAAGGGCATTGGTGTTGATGATCCGGTCAAAATGTATTTGAAAGAAATTGGTCAGGTTTCGTTGCTTACCCCCGATGAGGAAGTAGAATTGGCCAAAAGAATCGAAAAAGGCGATGCTGAAGCGAAGCGTAAACTCATTGAGGCTAATTTGCGTCTGGTGGTGAGCATTGCCAAACGCTATGTGGGACGGGGGATGCTCTTTTTGGATCTCATTCAGGAAGGAAATTTAGGTCTTATTCGTGCGGTGGAAAAGTTTGATTATCGCAAGGGCTATAAGTTCAGCACGTATGCAACCTGGTGGATTCGGCAGGCCATTACTCGGGCTATTGCTGATCAAGCCAGAACCATCCGTATTCCGGTACACATGGTGGAAACCATTAATAAACTGGTGCGAACTTCACGTCAGTTAACTCAGGAACTGGGTCGGGAACCAACTCCGGAAGAGATTGCCGAAAAAATGGGCATGACTTCCGAAAAAGTGCGAGAAATCCTGAAAACCGCTCAGGAACCGTTGTCTCTCGAAACTCCCATTGGGGAAGAAGAAGATAGCCATCTGGGCGACTTCATCGAAGACACCGGCGTTCTTGCTCCCCCTCAGGCGGCTTCATATTCTTTATTAAAAGAACAGCTGGACCATGTTTTGAACACCTTAACTGACCGGGAGAGGAGAGTCCTGAAACTCCGTTTTGGCCTTGAAGATGGTAAACCCCATACCCTTGAAGAGGTCGGTCAAATTTTCGGGGTTACCAGGGAACGAATTCGCCAGATCGAAGCCAAAGCCCTGCGCAAGCTCCGCCATCCTTCCCGGAGCAGAAAATTGCGTGACTATCTTGACGAAACCGAGTAGGTTTCTCTATAATTGGTAAGCGAGCGCTCCTCGGTAGCTCAACGGTGGAGCATCCGGCTGTTAACCGGAGGGTTGCAGGTTCGAATCCTGCCCGGGGAGCCATTCTATACGCTGATGAAAACTGATAAGGTCAGATAAGGATTTGATTGTCTCCTCAATAGAGGGAACTTCAAAAAAGCCAACAAGGATATTTTCTCCGGTAAAAACAATCTCCTTAATCAAAAGCCTTAAAAGGTATTTTTTCTCTCTGGGATTTAAGTCATTAAAAATCTTATTGAAATACCGAAAAAGCCTCTTTCACTACCTATTTATTGATAAGATAATTTTTGGATTGTTCAATCTTTGTTTTAGTCTGTGATAATTGGTCTTCCAATTGCTTTAATTCCTTTTCTGCCTCTTTCATCTCTTCTTTGATGAATCTTGAATACTCCTCGCCAGCCTCAAGAAGTTTACCCACTAAAGCCTTACCCTTTGCTTTAATCTCAGAAATCCTCAAATTCAAGATAACCTTTTCTTTTTCAAGTCCTTCTAATTCCTTTTTACTCTTTGAATTTGCCTCACTCAAGATTTTTTGAAGTAAAATCTCATTCTGACTTATCTGGCTTATCTTTTCTAAAACCACATCCTCAAGTGCTTTTGCAGGAATTGACCTCACAGAACAGGCTTCTTTGCCTCTATGTCCAA
>JBDIWM010000056.1 GCA_039638595.1 Atribacterota bacterium | reverse complement strand
ATTCAGAATCTGAATAACATTGAGAAAAGCCAACGCAAAGTACTCAAGAAGCGGTTGGATCACATCACGAACCACGGCATTGCCAGCGATTGCCAGCTCCATCAGCTTTTTGACACAGGCAGAACCATCTTCTTCTGAGGAAAACAAAAACTGACACGACGGTTCCTCATGGATTAACTTTTCGACTCCCAACCCCGAAAGAAGCGACATGAGACACCCTCGGTTTCCACATTTACAGTATCGCCCACTTCGATCCACGACCATATGACCAAATTCTCCCGCGTTGCCCAAGAAACCCCGGTAAAGCTTTCGATCAATAAAAATAGCTCCTCCCAGTCCTGTGCTGATGGTCATATAAACCGCGTGAGAAAAATTTCTTCCTGCTCCCAGATGCATTTCTGCAAGACCGGCTAAATTTGCATCGTTGTCGATCACCACTTGCATTCCAATTTCTTCCTGTATCATCTCCGCCAAAGGAACACCCCTCCAGGCTTCATTGAGAAGGTTGGAATACGAAAATGTCGCTCGTTTTGGAAAACAAATTGGTCCAGGATATCCCACTCCACATCCGATTATATCAAACTCTCCATAGTGACCTACGAATTGCTCTACATTCCTTGCCAGAAACCTAGCAAGCTCTTGAGGGGTGAGCCAGCGGTGCTCCTCTGTCAAGAAAATATCAAGAAGATGGAGTGTCTCATCAACAAGCCCTATACGCAGCTTCGTTCCCCCGATGTCGATCCCCAGAGCAGCCTTTTTTCTCATATTGTCTATCCTCTTCTACAGAGCGTGTTCGGTACGGCGGATAATGTCCTCCTGGGTCCGGGGATCCAGCGCCACAAAGAGCGCACTGTATCCAGCTACCCTCACGATGAGGTCACGGTATTTTTCGGGGTTTTTTTGCGCTTCCCGCAGGGTTTGGGCATCAACTACGTTAAACTGAATATGCCAGCCCTTGAGGTCTCTAAAGAAAACGGTAATAAGCTGTATGAGTTTATTCAGACCCTCTTCGGTAGCGAGAACTGATGGCGTAAATTTGAGGTTCAGAAGCTGCGCAATCGTCTTGATCGTAGGCAATTTACCTACTGACTTCATCACCGCCGTTGGACCAGCCTTTTCAGTGTTGTAGTAAGGTGATACTCCTTCAGCGATGGGTTCATGGGCTTTCCGGCCATCAGGTGTAGCACCGACAGCCATTCCCAGAGGGACATTAGCAGAAATATTCGACGTTGAACCACAGTAGGTACCCCCAACCGGGCCTCGACCATAGCGGGTATTTCGGTATTTCTTGATTTCCTCCAGATAATCGTTGAAAATTTGACAGGCCAGTTCATCGATTTCCTCAACATCGTTTCCGTATTTAGGCACTTCTTCCAGAAGGAGTTTCTGTACCATCTGTCCTTGATAACTGGCAAAGTTCTCTTGCAACGCCTCAAGAAGCGCATCCCACCGAAGGACTTTTCGTCGGTAAATGAGCTCTCGAATGTTCGCCAAACTATTGGTTACATTAGCCAACCCCGAAAAAAGACCACTAATCACATCGTAGACTGCCCCACCCTCCTTAAGATGTCTTCCCCGATCAAGACAGTCTTCCACAAGCGCCGAGCAGAAAGCATCGGGAACGAGTTCTTCAAGAGCAGTATCGGCTGTAACATCCATAAGCACCTGGCATCTGGTATAGAAATTAAGCTGTTTCCTGAACTCCCCGTACAATGCTTCGAAACTCGCACACTGGGCTGGCAAACGGGTAGTCAAAAGACATACATTACTCCGAGGGCAACGGCCTCCGTAAAGGGTTAATTCCAGAATTTTTAATACATTGAGAAATGTCATGCCAGTGTTGCGATAGCCCCATTTTCCTGGAACCGCTGCTTCCACACATCCCACAATAGCATAATTGCGGGCGTCCTCAATGCTTACCCCTTTGTCAAGAAGAGCAGGAATAATAATTTCGTCGTTTTTCATTGCCGGCATACCAAATCCCAGCCGAATTACTCTGGCACATTCCTTCAAATACAAACGTGGAGAAAGAACATGGAAACGAGCCGAAAGGTTTGGAGTTGTTAATCGCAATCCTCCCACTGCTTTGAGAATGAGATAGCTGAGTTCATTCGTTGCATCATGGCCATATCTATTTTGTCCACCAATGGTAACATTCTGGTAGGTGGTGTACCCAATACCAAACTGGGTATGCGACCAGGGACGGATTTTGTTAATAGTGAACATTTTTACAAACAAATTCTGCAAGATTTCAACGGTTTCTTCAACAGTAATCCGTCCCGCTTCGAAATCCTTTTTCCAATAAGGATAAAGGTACTGGTCAACCCTTCCTAATGAAAACGAATGACCGTTACTCTCAATCTGGGTGATCAAATGAACAAACCAGATTGACTGCACCGCCTGCCAGAAGCTTTGGGGCGGATTTTCGGGAACCATCTGCACATTTTCCGCCATTTGCAAAAGTTCTCTTTTCCTTTGCCCATCGGTCACAACCTGGGCCTCAAGACGAAGCAACTCTGCGTATCGATGTGCAAAATGAATAGCTGCTTCCAGGGTGATCAAAACCGATTGATAGAAAATCTGTTTTTTCAGATATTCAGGATCACTTTCGGAAAGGTTATCCATCCGGGATTTCGTTTCCTCGATGACCCCCCGCAAGCCACGCTGAAGCACCTTTTCAAAATGGACAATGATATGCCCATCACCAGAAGTAATGTTTCCCCTTCCAGATATGACACCCATTTCCTGAGCTTTATTGACAAAATCAGGGATGATACTCATGGCCCGGTCATAGAGTGTTTTCCCCTTCCAGTAGGGGATGACTTCCTCAAGTAGAATTTTTCTGTCTTCCTCGCTTACCTCAAACACATCGCCAGGACGCCGCTCAAATTCGTCAATTTCTTTTTCAATCCAGTCCCATGAATACTCCGGGAATATCGGCGCACCCCTAACTTTCGAAGCCTGGTTACCTACAATAAGTTCATCTTTGTATACCGTAATACTCATCCGCTTTAGCGTTTCCGCCAATGCCCTGGCCCGCCGAAGAATTGGCGGGTCTCCCTCAAAGAATCGATAAATTTCAGTATAAATCCTGGCTCGCTCCGTACAGACCTGAGGAACGGTACGTAACAATTCCTCTCGCATCACCCGAATCCGCTCAGTCATGCCAAAAGGCAACTCAATTAACTTTGGCTCTTCAACAAGTTGCACGCTCATATCCTAACCTCCTTTCCCGCTCAAATCCGCTTTCGCACCACTTCAAAGTGAAAATACTTCGAATTATAATAATCCTTCGAAAATGCCACTACTCTTCCATGCACATCAAAGTGCAAATGCTCAAGAAGCAAAAATGGAACTGTTTCGGGAAGCCTGAGTTTTGCTTTAATCTTTCCTTCCGGAATATAGGGAATAATCTTGGCTATGGAATGTGAAACAAAAATACCCCTTCTTTCCAGAGCTTCAAACAGTGATCCCTGCCAGTCTAAAGGCGTGAAATCAGCAACAAGTTCTTTGGGCAAAATGTCTTCGAGATAGAGCACAACTTCATCATCAAAACCCCTTACCCTTGTAAACAGGACAAGTGGTGCCTCTCTACGAACCCCAAGTTTTTCTGCCAAAAAAGAATCAGCACCCACTTCCTGAATTTCCCAACTCAGCGTTTTGAGATCAATTCCCGATTCCCGAGCCATCTCGGTTGCACTCCTCAACTGGGCGATATTTTTTCCCAAGGATTTAGGATCAACAGCCAGATAGATTCCCTTTCCCTGCTTTACTTCTACAAAGTGCAACTGTTCTAAACTCCGGATGGCTTCGCGTATCGTCGTTTTACTTACCGACAAAAGCTCAGAAAGTTCTTCGATAGAAAAAAACCGTTCCCCTTTGGAAAAGCCCTTCCGAAAAATCAGGTTCATTATTTCTTTTTTTGCCTGACTAACCAAATTATCTCGAGTTATCATATCATATGATCACATGAATAGCATATCAAAGATTCCGTGACAGGTCAAGCACGATAAAATCATCAAAACAACTTTTTGCCATCTTCCGCCAAAGGGTATAAAATATCACCATCAAACCCAAGGAAAGGAAGCGGGTACTCAGACCCTAAATCAGGCTTGTTCAATTTGGAACGAAAATCCTACAAAGTGTTGACGCTATTCAGCCAGGAATGGTCGTACAGTTTATTGGTCAAAAGCTGGGCAACACCCAGATTCAATTGTACGTGGAAATAACACTAATGGAAGTCACAGTCACCCGCCCAATTCACAGTCAAGCACCGGAGCTTCATAAAAGCAAAGTAATCTTGTTTTTCTGAAAATCAATGATACCCAACCTCATCGAATATCAAAGAATAACAAAAATCGAAAGGAGCCTATCATCATGAAAACGAAGATCATTTATATTATTGCGTTGGGATTCCTTCTTAGTTCTACTTTTCTAGAGTACTCTCAAGCCAATTCCTCAGAAAATCCAACCCTTTTTCTTACGCTCCTTAAAGAGGAACGTTACGAAGAAGCGTACAAAATGGAAGACCAAAAGATGCAGGAACTCCTACCTCAGCACACCCTACAAAAAATGTGGGAAAATATGAAAAAAAACCTCGGAAAACTCATGTCTTTTGAGACCAGAGCTACTACCACAAAAGATGGATATCTTGTTGCAAATATCCTCTGCCGGTTCGAAAAAATGACCCTTCTTGCCCAGGTAGCCATTGATAGCGAAGGAAAAGTTGCCAGTTTATATTTTCTTCCCTATACCGAACACCAATATACTCTTCCACCGTATGTCGATCAGGATCGGTTTTCCGAGCGGGAAATCACCTTCGGGGTCCCCGAATGGGAACTTCCCGGTACTCTAACCATTCCCAGAGAAAAAGGTCCCTTCCCGGCAGTGGTTCTTGTCCACGGTTCTGGCCCCAATGACCGTGACGAAACCGTCATGGGCAACAAACCCTTTCGGGATATAGCCTGGGGACTCGCCACACAGGGCGTAGCAACGTTACGATACGACAAAAGAACATACGTTTATGGCATGAAAATTTCTTCCTCACCGGAAATATCCAGATTCACCGTTGAAGAAGAAGTGATCACCGATACCTTACAAGCCCTGCAGTTTCTAAGCAGGCAACCGGAAATTGACCCCGAAAAGGTATTCCTTTTTGGACACAGTCTCGGGGGCTATCTTGCTCCGGAAATAGCTTTTCGCGATGGAAAACTGAAAGGAATCATCCTTTGCGCTGCTCCAGCAAGACCTTTACACCAGCTCATCCCAGAACAAATGGAATATGTGTTTTCCCTGGATGGTGTTCTGGCTTCAGACGAAACCCAGCAATTGAAAGCGATCCAAAAAGCCGTTGAAGGCATCAACCAAAGGATCTTTGCACCAGAAGAAATCGTCACCGAGTTAGGGGGACACGCAATCTATTTTTATAGCCTCATGGACATCAATCCTCTGAAAAGTGCCCAGAAAATTCTTGTACCAATTCTTATTATCCAGGGAGGAAGAGATTATCAGGTAACCGAAAAAGACTGGAATCTTTGGAAAGAAACACTGGTGTCGAAACTGGCAGTTTCTTTTCAGTGCTACCCTTCTCTGAACCATCTACTCTGCCCAGGAAAAGGTACTCCAAGTCCTCAAGAATACGAAACACCGAATCATGTTGACGGAAACCTGGTCCAAGACATCGCTGAGTGGATTAAAAAACGGGCCTACTCCAAAGAATAACTCCATAACTTTGCTTTTGAAACCCACCACGGTCCTATGTTTACAACAGAAAAGGGATACGCTTCACCAAGAAGATACTCCTTGGACACCATCCTCAGAGGCTGATTCCATAATTATTGACATAGAATCACACAACTCTTGCAAAAATGAGGAGATTCGATATAATATTGGCAAGGGCGGAAATAGCTCAGGGGTAGAGCATCGGCTTCCCAAGCCGAGGGTCGCGGGTTCAAATCCCGTTTTCCGCTCCATTTTTTTCGAGTAGCATTTCGTCATGAGATACTGTTTTCAACCAAAGATATGTCCCGCTCTTTTTGAAATTACTTCACCACCAGAACCTTGGACCGGTCGAGAGTCAAAACCACCGCCACCATGGTAATGGTTCCCGTGACGACAAGCTGATAGTAGACGTTGACACCCACCACATTAAGGCCGTTACCGATGAGGGCTACCACAAAGGTGCCAAGAAGGGTGTTGAAAATCCCGCCCACTCCCCCGGTGAGGGCCGTACCGCCGACCACACAGGCAGCAATAATCTGGAGCTGATAAGGGGTACCGATGGTGGGGTCGCCGCTGAACATTCGGGCCACAAGGATGAAGGAAGCCAGAGCAGCAGATATTCTAGACAGGACAAAACAGAAGGTTTTAACCCAGTAAACTTTTACCCCACTGAGGCTGGTGGCCTGCTCAGAGTTTCCCACGGCGTACACATACCGACCAAAGGAGGTGTAATACTGGATAACCAGAAAAAGGACAAAGAGGGAAAAGCCCAAAATATGGGATCCTTTTAAAAAACCGGTGTGAGCGTTCAAAAAATCAAGAGCCCTGAAAGCCACGGGTTTAACACCAATCGGTTTTCCGCCGGAAATGATGAGAGCCAGACTCTGGTATATCCCGCTGCACCAAAGGTGCCGATAAAAGAGGGGATTTTTAAACGAGTAAAAATGAGACCATTGGCAAACCCTAAAAGGGCGCCCAGGACGAGCACCAGCAAATAGGCCCAGAAACCAGAAGAATTCAAAAACATCACGAAAAGAACGGTGAAAAAGGAAAGCATCGAACCAATGGAAAGGTCGATACTACCAATCATGATGACAAATGTTAAGCCGATATTGGCCACAAAATAGGTCATGGTGTATTCGAGGAGTGCTTTCATGTTATACGAAGAGAGAAAAGAACTGGGATTGGTAATACCAAGGGTTAAAAAGATAAAGATAACCACACTCAAGGCCAGAATTTTATCTTTGCTCACGGCTTCTCGCCTCCCAGACTAAACCACATACCCGATTAAATCGGAAGGATTGGGCTTACAGGTTATAGCATCAAGAATAGCGGTGATTTTTCCATCTTTCATGGTGATAATGCGGTTGGCTAGCTCGATATCTTCTTCAAAGCTGTCACCAATGAGAATCATGGCCATGCCCTGTCTGATAAACTCTCGAATCAGGGCATAAATTTCGTGTTTGGCTCCCACATCCACACCCCTGGTGGGATGCGACATGATCAAAATTTTTACTTTTGACAACAACCACTTTGAAAGGACTACCTTTTGCTGGTTGCCCCCACTGAGATTCCGACACAGAGCAAAAGGTGAAGGAGTTTTGATGCGCAGTTTCTCAATCATGTTTTTCGAAACACTCAGTTGAAACTCCCGATCTAGAAAAAGTCCTTTCCGAAGGCGGTAGAGAATTGGCAGAGTGACATTTTCAAAAACCGGAAGGTTCAGAACCAGCCCATCGTTGCGCCGGTCCTCAGGGATGTACCCAATACCCAGAGCAAAAGCCTCGGCCGGAGAAGAAGTCCGCACTTCTTTTCTGTGGAGGTAGATTTTTCCGGCACCAAGAGGCATCAACCCATACAGAGCGAGACAAAGCACCTCTTTCCCTGAGCCCACCACCCCACAGATGCTGATAATCTCCGCTTCTCGAAGATGAAAGCTGACATCTTCAAACGCTCCTTTTCTGGTGCAGTTTTTGAGTTCCAAAATCACTTTGGGGATGGGTTCAACCTGTTCAGAAATCAGGTAGTACTCTCCATGAAACTCTCGACCCACCATCTTGCTCCGCAGCAGGTCTTCGTCGAACTCCCCCTTTTTGGAACATGCAGCGTTCTTCCCATCCTTCATCACGTACACCCGGTCACAGAGCTCCACAACCCCGTTCAACCGGTGGGAAATGTAGATCACTGAAATCTGTTTCTTTAACTCCCGCAGTTTAGAAAAGAGAAGCTCTACCTCCCTTTCTTCCAAGACCGTGGTCGGTTCGTCTAGAACAATCAGGGGTTACTGATTTCTGCCTGGCGGGCCACCCAGATGTTTCGCAGGATTTCCACCATCTGCCTTTCCATAAAGGTTAATTCGTGGAGATATGCCAGAGGAGAAACGGTGATCCCTATTTCCCGAAGGAGGTTTTCCACCTCCCAAATCATTTTTCCACGATTGATACCCCCCATGCTGGCAAATTTCTTTTCATTACCCAGGAAGATATTCTCATAAACCATCAAGTTTGGTAACACAGCCTGCTCCTGAAAAACCATGGCAATACCAAGATTACGGGCCTGCTGAGGGTCACGGATAGAAACTCTCTGCCCAATTAAATATGATTTCCCCGGAATCAGGCTGGTATATCCCTGCCAGGACCTTCATCAGGGTACTTTTACCGGCTCCATTTTCTCCCACTAACCCCACGATTTCCTGAGGCATAACCTCAACGTTCACATCGTCCAGGGCTTGAACGCCTGGAAAGCTTTTGCAGATCTTTTTCATTACCAGCAATGGTTGATTTTCCAAAGGGAAAACCTCCTATTTCATAATCTTGATCTTCTTACGATCAATGGTCAACGCCACGGTAAAGATCAAGATTGTCCCGATTACTCCCTGCTGGACATAAGGACTGATGCCCATCAGAATCAACCCATTTCGCAGGATGGTGAGAATAAAAGTATCAACAAGGACTTTGACAGCATTTCCCACTCCACCGGTGATGGCAATTCCTCCCAGAACCCAGGAGCTGATGGAATCAAAGGTGAGGCCAAGGGAGGCATTGATATCCCCAGAACCAAGTTTAGCCGTCAAAATTGCCCCGGCAAACCCATACAGGGCTCCAGCCAGACCGAAGATACCAATTTTAGTCCGATTGACACTAATACCGAGATCTCTGGCAATGGCTTCGTCTCCAAAGATGGCCAGCACATACCGGCCGAAAATGGTTCGCCCATTTAAAAACCACATGACAAAAAATACACTCAGGGTGAGTAAAAAGGCTACCGGCACAGGACCTATCCTTCCCATTCCAATCTGGCTAAAACCCCAGTCGGTAATGGGAATGGTATTTCCCCTGGTGAGCAATATCCCCACACCAGTGGTGATAAAACCAACCCCCAGAGTCACCATAAAGGAAGGAATCTTAAACCTGTAGAGAAGTACCCCGTTCAAAACACCACAGCTTAATCCCACGAGAAGAGCTACAAGCAAGGCAGAAAAACCAAAGTTATTCTGATTCACCAGATTCTTAACCAGGAAACTTGTAACGATTCCGCTTAAACCCGCAACCCCCGCCACAGAAAGGTCAATGCTCCCCGCCATCAGCACAAACCCCATCGCCAGAGCGGTAATCCCCAGGGGAGAAACCAAATCAAGAATGTTGGAAAGATTGGTTAGAGTAAAAAACCGGGGATTCGCCAGACCCAGAAAAATGGACAGCAAAACCAGAGCCACCAGCGAAGCATTGTCCACCAGAACTCCAAACTTTTTCCTTTTGATTTCAACCATGGCTACGCTCACAAAGAACCCTCCCCTGGGGGGCTTAGGCCCAAAAAAACCAGCCCCCCAGAAATGCTCAATCCCTACTCGTTAATTCCTCTCACCCATCTTCCCCAGTAATTCGTCCAGTCGTATTCTGGTTTTCCTTCCACGTAGTTCTGAATATACCAGCCAATGTTCTCTTTGGTTACCAGAATGCTCTTGGCAATCCATTCCCGCTTATTTTCAGGTAACTCCTCAACTTTGATATCACCTTTCTTGGCCGCCAGGGCAATCGCCAGAACCACACCACCCTGCCAGTAGGCATCCGAAGAAACCGTGGCCACGGCTTCGCCTTTCTGGATGGCAGTGATCATCTCAGGAATGGCGTCAACACCGGACACTGGAACCTTTCCAGCCAGTCCCCGTGCTCGCAGGACCTCGATGGCACCTGTGGCCATATCGTCGTTCGCATACCACACCGCCTTAATGTCCGGGTGAGCAGTCAGAGCGTTGGAAACAAGGTTATAGGCTTTAGTCTTCAGCCAATCTCCTGCTTCCCAGCCTACCAGTTCTATTTCCGGATACTCTTTCAGTGCCTTTTGAAAACCTTCCTAGCGCTCGATTGCAGCACTGTTCCCCAAAAGACCCTGGAGGGCGAACACCTTCCCCTTTCCACCAATGGTGTCAAAAAGAATCTTGGCCGTATTATAACCCGAAGCCCTGTTATCAAACGTGACATGGCAAACCCAGTATTTGTAATCGTTCACCCTTACATCATCAGGTTTGTTCTAGAAGGTCAGGAAATATACTTTACTCTTTTCCAGCTCATTGGCAATGGCCACCGCGTCAGTGGACTGGTTGGAGTCAATGCAGAATACCAAATTTCCCTTGGAACGGGCCACCAGAGCCTTTAATATCATTCAGTTGCTTCTCGCTGGAACCCTCACAGGTCAAAATCACATTGTAATCTTTCAACCCGGCCCACTCAGCGAACATCTCCGCCTCTTTGGCCCAGGCCGCATAGTAGGGATTCGTGAGACTTCGGATAGCCGTACCAAGATACACCGGCTCTTCGCCGAACGCCATACTACCAGCCAATAGACACACTACAAGCACCATTCCAATTACCTACCAAATCCGTTTCATAGACTACCTCCTTCCAGTACAGAGCTTGATTTAACAATCTGACGATTAATCGAGAACACCAAAAACGGCTTCCTCTCACCTCTTTTTTCTTTTGGAAGGCAGATTGCACTCAAAGATCCTATTACCCCAAAAATGGGGTAACCCGCTTCAGATTAACAAATAAAGTCATCTTTACCACTAATTATATGAAACCTCCCAGGCTTTGCCAATTGACTTCACCGAAAAAACCACGTTTTTCCTCCATCCCCCAACGCTTTTCGATTCCTCGATTGGGGAACTTTTTCTTCCCACAGAAAACCCAGACAATTAGATTAACCTTATCCATCTGTGTAGGTTCATAGAAATCCGCAACAGGTGGGTAGACAAAAAAGTGCAGGAACCGGTATCCTCACTCCAAAAGTAGTAAAAAACTCAGAAGAAGGAG
>JBDIWM010000055.1 GCA_039638595.1 Atribacterota bacterium | reverse complement strand
GGGTCGGTAAGCTTTTCTAAAAGGGAACGGTCGAGCTCAGGCTATTCCCCCTGCACAACGAAATCAACCTCTTTCCCAAAGCTACGGGCAATATCCCTTACCATTCGGGGAAAACGGTTAAAAACCTCTGCCAGAGGCAACATCCTGGCTTTCATGATCTCCATCTGGAGTTCATTTACAATTCGTCCAATATGAGTGTTGGTATCAGCCAACAAATCCCGTAGGTGGGAAAGCTCCTTAAAATCTCGCAGACGCTGAATAGTATCACCCAATCTCGCTCGATCAATCACCAGTTCCCCCACCAGGTTTAAGAGTGCGTCTAAGCGATCCACATCCACTCGAACCGTTTTTTTAAGGCTTTTTGCCGTTTTTTTCTGCTCGACCGTGGAAGTGACCACTTGTTTTTCTTCTTTTTCCTTTTCTTCTTCTTCCCTGACCTCCGGCGCTTCTTCCCGCATTTCAATCTCCACTCTCTCCACTTCGGCCACCGACTCCACCATTTTTTTAATCTCTTCTTCGGAAAGCGTGGTGAGAATCAACATTTCAAAGCTCTGTCCAAAACGTTCACTTTCTAAATCAGAAAGAGGGGGATTGGTGGAGACGATCTCAACCTTGCTCTCTTGAAGTCGATTGATCACCAGATACGACCGTACCCCTTTCATCGAACACTCCAAAGCAAGATAAACCCGAACCAGATACTCCTTCTGAGAGGAAGGTGCCGTCGCGTCCTTTTCTTCTGCAAACTCGTCCTTACTTGCCGAAGCCGGGGTGGCTTCCAAAGGAGACCAAGACTCTTCTCGACGCTTCAGGAAAACTCTTAAATTTTCAACGATATCCTGGATATCAATCTCGGGTTCTTTCCCCTCCAAGGCCACAGTGTCCTTAATGTTCTTCAAGAGATCTACACCTCGAAGCAATACATCAATAAGAGAAGGAGTGACAATGATACTTTTACTCCTCACTCCATCCAGAAGATTCTCCATGAGATGAGCAAGCTCCATCATGCGTTGAAAACCGATTGAACTTGAGGAACCTTTTATAGTGTGGAAAGAACGAAAAATCGACTGGACTAAATCCTGGTTTTCCGGTTCCCTCTCAAGCTGTACCAGATTTTCTTCCAAATTTCCAATATGTTCTTCCACTTCTTCCAAAAACACACCTATGTATCGATTGAGATCAAAGCCCTCCACCAAACTGATCATCCTCCCCATTTTTTCTTCCCTATTTTACCATTTTCTTTCCCTAAGTGCCGGAGTCTTCAACACCACATTCACAATCGTCATTGAGGACGTTTGAATCTCGACTTCACCTACATAGGGCACTAACCCTTCCTTTTCAACCGTCAAAGTAAAGGTCCCCACCGGCAAATGAGCAAGACTGAAACTGCCATTTGCCTGAGTCGTAGTCGTGAATTGTCCATCAATGGTGACTATAGCCTCAGATATGGGTTTTCCCGTTTCATCCCAAACAAATCCAAAAACCCTTCCCAAAAGTGGCGAAAGCTCAATAGTGATTCTAAAAACGCCGAGCTCCGAAATATCGACTGTTTGGCTTTTGGTGGCATATCCATACGCACTGACCACAAGGACCTGTCTTCCGACAGGAACCATGGGAATAAAAAAGGAACCATCCGAAGCGGTCAGGTTATTCCTATCGGGATAATCCCTCACCAAAACCTTCGCTCCCGCAACACCCTTTCCGGTTTGCATATCGACCACATCACCCTTAAGACTAACCAACGCCACAGACACCGGAAGCCGAGGGGAATTCCCAAAAAAACATCCTCCTAGAAACAGGAAACCCAGCAAACTTAACGTAACGAATAATAGATATATTTTATCCCCCCTGGGGAACGAGCACATAGTAATACCTCCCCGGTGTCAATTCAAGGGTATAAATCACGATGGTATCGGTCACCGTGGTGTATCCACTCTTACTCACCTGAACCGTATACGTTCCCGGAGGAATTTGAAAAAAGGCCACCCCCTCTGCGCTGGTGTATCGGGTCGCGGTATATCCCTCTCCAGCAATCGATACCAGAGCCCTCTGCAGGGGTAGAGTGACCCCCTGCGAAGAATTTTCATACACATAGATCCAGGTGTCCTTGACTTGCCAGCGTACCCCACACCCTGTGGTCAGAAAACCCAGAAGAATGAATACCCCTACCCAAATCAAAAACCTTCGCATGCTCTCTGCCTCACTCACTTTTTGCCAATTCAATATGAAATATCATGCCAAAATTATTCCTCGAATTACCACCAAAAGAAATAAAAGATTCCTACACAAAGGAACTAAAATATCCACCTTGATTCTTTATGAAACTCGGTGTACAATTTTTATGTTCTTTGTGGTGAGCGTGGCTCAACGGTCAGAGCACTGGACTGTGGCTCCAGGGGTTGGGGGTTCGAATCCCCTCGCTCACCCCAGAGAAGGGTAGAATTTTTTCCGTAGGTATTTGAACTTGTTTTGTGTAGAGCTGCCTTTTCTCCAAAACTCGTAAGCTCAGGCTCATCAAACCCTTAAGCCCATGATCAGTGAAATATCGGTTTTACAATCCAAAAGGCAAAAGGGTTAAAAACTACCGATAACAGGATTATAAATTTTGCGGAGAAAGGAAGTGAAAAAGAAAATGTGCAAAAATTTTTCTTGCTCATTCTCTTTTTCGTGGTTATTCTGGCAGGATGCAATCACAACAATTTTGTGACAACCGGACAGGACTCTCCTCCTCAAGCAAGTCCCATCACCCAGGTACCGGGTCATCAGGATTTCATCAAATAAATCGCCTTCCCTGATACCACCAGATTGCTTCTATCCGCCACAATTCACTCCGTTCTGTGGTAGAATGAGACGTCGTTGCTACAAGGAAAACCCAAAGGGGCGAGTCAGTTGAGTAAAGAAACACGAAACAAAAAATTGGTATCGAGCATCTTGATGGTACAGTCACAAAGGGGAGCATAGGAAATTCTTGAAGTTGTCTTTTCTGGAGAATCATAACACAATGCTTCCTAACCAATTCAAAAAACACAGGATGAAGAAACATATGGAGCGAACTATTCCGGTAATTCCAACCATAAGTAATAATCTCGGTCTGAGTTGTTATTCAAGAGAAAGAAACGACCAGAACAAACTTCTTTTTGAAGAACTGGATATTGACGACATTTGTCCAATACATCTTTTCTACAAAGTATCCGCGGCCAACTGGAGTGTTCAGGAAGCAAAAATATATCTGTGTACTTTTTGCACACCAGATGGAAATAGAAACTTCCTATGTTCACATCCCCAATAACCTGAGAAAAGGAGGAATAGAATGAGCATCTTCAAAGACTGTGACATCCGGGGAATTGTCCCGGAAGAATTCCATGAAGAACAGGCGTACCTGATTGGACGAGCGTTTGCGTCACTTTTACCTGCCGAAGTAAAAGTTGTTGTCGGAGGAGATGTGCGCACTCATACTCCTTTCCTTCGAGAAGCCCTTATTCAGGGAATTATGGATTCTGGCGGATACGTCGAAGACATTGGAATCGTGCCAACACCTCTTTTTTACTTTGCCATTGACTACCTTAAAGCCCAGGGAGGTCTGATGGTCACAGCTTCCCATAATCCTCCTCAGTATAACGGAATCAAAATAGCCTGGGGAAACCGTCCTCCCCACCCCCAGGATTTGAAGGCGTTAGCCCAAAAAGTAAAAACCAGAGATTTTCGAACACGACCCGTGCAGACTCGAACCACGTGGTCCCTGGAAAATGAATACCTACAATTTCTTACCCATCTCCTTCCCTTTCCCAAAAAATCACTTCAGGTAGTGGTAGATTGTGGGAACGGAAGCTACTCCTATCTTGCCCCACAACTTTTGACAAAACTGGGATATCAGGTCATACCCCTTTTCTGTGAACCTGATGGGCGATTTCCAAACCGTCCCCCCAATCCGTCGCAACCAGAAAATCTTCAGAAGCTCAGCGTAACTGTCTGGGAAACACAATCAGCAGCAGGAATTGCCTTTGACGGTGATGGAGATCGGGTGGTCTTTGTGGGAAATGATGGAAAAATTCTGGAAGGCGAGTATGGCATGATTTTCTTTATTCGAGAGCATATGAGCAGATTCCCAAAGCCCCAAAAATTTATCTACGACCTCAAATGTTCTTCAGTCGTAGCACGAGAAGTGGAAAAAGCCGGAGGTATCCCCATACCTGAACGGTCCGGACATGCGTATATCAAAAACCGCCTTGTTCAGGAAGGAGCCCTCATGGCCGGAGAGCTTTCTGGTCATTACTTCTTCCGAGAACTGAAACGGGATGATGGCCTCTACGCTGCGGGACTCTTTCTTTTCTACCTCTCTACCATGGATCTCTCCCTTAGCGAATACCTCAAAAACTTTCCTTCTTTTGCCACCACACCGGATATCCGCATTCCTAGAAAAGGAAGAGAAACGCTCCTTGCACTTTTAGAAGAAATACCCTTAGGCGGTCAAATTTCCAAAGAAGACGGCTTGCGAGTTACATGGCAAGACGGATGGGCACTCATCCGCCCTTCGGTGACTGAACCCATGTATACCCTCCGTTTTGAAGGACAAACAGCAGAGGACTTGCCTCACCTTGTTCACCGCCTTCTCCATGCTTTTCCAGACATCGAAGAAGAAGTGCTACACAAAATGAACCCCAAAAGAAAAAAAGCGCTCACACCCGATGGACACTCATTCCCTCTACCCGACTCACAAGATACGTGAAAAGAGGTGCAATAGCGACACTCACTCCTGCCTGGAACAAATTACCGGGAAGTTCAGCCAATGCCGCACCCTGACCATAGATAACGTTCTCTACCAGAAAATACCCTCCGACCATTTCCAGGCCTCCCAAGAAACAGAAAAAAAATCTGATACTCCACCTTTTTTCAGAAGAAGCAAATAGACCGACAAGGAGTCCTTCTACTCCCTTAATCACCAGGGTAAAAGGCGCCCAGTGGGCATAACCACCCAGAATGTCAGCCAGAGCTGAACCAAAGCCTCCAGCCAGAAACCCCACTTTCCAGCCAAAAAGAAGAGCGAGCACCAGAATTACTGTATCACCCAGGTTAATGTATCCCCGGGTCTGGGGAATCGGAACCTGAACCATCATGGTCACTACTGCCACAAGCGTAATCCCTATTCCTGAAAAAGCCAAAAATCGCACTTTTTCTTTCACCTTGTATCACCTCCAAACCGGAAAGTGTAGCAATATGATACTACCCTCGTACCCGGTTTACAAGGGAGAAACCCAATGGCCCAACTATCCTTCAGCAAAACCTCGATACTACAACCTCATTCACGACCTTTTCTCCGTATGATATAATTGAGCTACGTCAGTATTTCCTCTAAAAGGAGTCGATTATGGCAAAAATTGCTTTCTTACAAGTGGGATATGGGCTTTTTGGCGAAGGTTGGGCAGATTTACTTGTACGCTCCTCCCATAGCGAGTTGCGGGGTATGGTTGATGTGACTCAAGAGGCCAGAGAACGTTTCCAGAAGCGCTTTGGTGACCACAATATCCCTACCTTTGCCAATCTAGAAGAGGCATTGCAGAAAATTCAGGTTCAGGCAGTACTCATTGCGGTACCAAATCAATTTCATCGAGAAATCGCTGAAAAAGCCCTCAAGTCGAATCTCCATGTCCTCTCGGAGAAACCCCTGGCCGATACCTTTGAAAACGCCCTGGCCATTTACCGGACCTGGCATCAAAACCCAAAACTCGTTTACATGGTAAGCCAGAATTACCGCTTTAAACCAGAGATCCAGGCCCTCAAAAGAGCAATTGATGAAGGGATTTGTGGAAAGATAAGTTACGGAACATATACCTTCCATAAAGCATGGCGTTTTGGCGGCTGGCGCGAAGAAATGGAATACCCACTTCTTGAGGACATGAGCATTCACCATTTTGACATTTTGCGTTTTGCATTAGGTAAAGAGGTAGAAGAAGTCACCATGGAGGGGTTCAATCCCCCCTGGAGCTGGTTTCAAGGAAATGCCGCAGCAATGGGGAGTTTACTCTTTGAAGGGGGCATCAAGGTTGTCTACTTTGGAAGCTGGGTGAGCTTTGGTCAAACCACTCCATGGAATGGAAACATTCACCTTTTTGGGGATCAAGGCACCCTTTCTTTAGAAAATGATCTCCTCTTTTTCACCAATCGAGAAGGGAAAAAAGAGGGTTTACCATTTCAACAGCATGAAACCGATGGCAGGATACAGGTACTCCAAGAATTCTGCTCCGCTATCCTGGAAAACCGTCCTCCCCTGACTTCTCTTGAGGACAACATTCGAACGTTCGCCCTGACCTGCGCCACGATTGAATCGGCCAAAAGGCGAACATGGATCAAAATCGATGAGTTCACCCAAAAAATGGGGGAGGAAAGGTAATGATGAACATGCTTCAAGAACTTTTATCGCAGAAAGTGCTCATTTTTGACGGTGCTATGGGAACACGCTTACAGAAAAAGGGGCTTCCAGCAGGATATCCTCCCGAAGAATGGAATCTTTCCCATCCAGATACGGTGCGCGAAATCCACCAGAGTTATGTGGATGCCGGGGCCGATCTCATCCAGACCAATACGTTCGGTGCAAATCGTCTGCGATTAGGAAAATATGGCCTGACAGAAAAAATTCGAGATATCAATCACCGGGCTGTATCCATTGCCCATTCCACCTTAAAACCGGGTGTTATCCTCCTTGCTTCCGTAGGACCACTGGGCGAATTTCTGGAACCATTTGGAGATCTGACCCACCAAAAAGCAAGAGACATTTTTCAAGAACAGGTTGACATCCTGCGTGAAGCAGGGATTGAATTCTTTCATCTGGAAACTTTTAACTCTTCCCAGGAAGCAATACTTGCCCTCGAAGCAGTCCACGAAACTGGAGGAAAAGCGATAGTGAGTTTTACCTTCAACCGTCGGGGAAACCAGTTCACCACTCTTCTCGGAGAAACACCAGAGACCCTGGTCTCAACCTTCTCTTCACTTCCAGTTTTAAGCTTAGGTGCGAACTGTGGGACAGGAATGAAAGAAATGGTCTCGATTATGGCCGATTACCGGAAATACCATCCCCATCTCTTCCTCTCAGCCAAACCCAACGCCGGAGTACCGCAACTTGTAGGTGAAACAGTCTTTTACACCGAAACCCCGGAGGATTTTGCGAAAGGTGCCATCGAGCTCCTTGCCTTGAACGTCCAGATTATTGGTGGCTGCTGTGGCACGGATGAACGCTACATCAAAGCGCTCAAGGATGCAACGATGACAAAACGCACCCAGGAGAAGATACAATAATGTCCCCTTTTAAGGCTCTAGCAATCTGTTGCAGCCTTTCCCGGGAGGGAGCCCGAACCCATTCCTCAGCAGGACTTCTATCCACCGAATTAATGTGTACCCGGTGTGGAGCAATGCGATTAATCCTATCCTTTAGCGCCTCGATTTCCTGACTGGTATCGTTGAGTCCTTCCACGATGAACACTTCTAACCAGATTTCCCCACGAAAGTGGTCCTTGAGCCGGACCAGACCCTGCACATATCGCTCAAAATCAAGGGACGGATGAGGTCGATTAATACCTTCAAAAGCAGTTTCTCGACCAGCATCAAGAGATGGAATAACGAGATCCACACCTTCGATTTCTGTAAAAAGTTCCGGATAATAGCCAAAAAGCGTACCGTTGGTAATGAGCGCAACTTGACTGTGAGGAAAATGCCCTTTGATAAAACGGACAATTTTCCCCAGCCCACTATTCAGAGTTGGCTCTCCAAAGCCAGCAAAAGTAAGATACGAGGGAGGAACTTCCCGGAACCGTAGGGATTCCCTGTAACGAGCCAGATTTTCTATCACCTCTTCTGGAGGGATGTATTCCTTGCGCCTTACAGTCAAAACGGTGGTCAAACCACATTCACAGTAAACACAGTCAAGATTACAAGTTTTATACGGTGTCAGATTAATTCCCAGCGAGCTCCCTAAACGCCTCGACCATATCGGCCCAAAAAGACACTTTCCTCTCATTTTTATTCCCTCTTTCCAACTTTACTCTTGTACCATACTCCTCTTTCTACCCTACGTCAAGAAAGACCTTCGAAAATAAGGTTTCCAGAAAAATAAATTTTAACCCAATATCTGAGAAATTTTTTCCGGAAATCTTTCCTAAATTACCCCTACTTTGAAGGGTCTTTTTTGAGTAATTGACAAATTCAGGTACAAATAACAAAATTATTCATGGAATCTGTGGGAGGATTCGAATGATTGCCGAAGAGCGGCGATTGAAAATTTTGGAAATCCTGGAAGAGAAAAAAACCGTTTCGGTGAAAGAACTCAAAGAAATTTTCGGCGTCAGTGAAGACACCGTCCGCCAGGACCTCAAAACCTTGGATGAACAAAAATTACTACGGCGCATTTATGGCGGCGCTGTGCGGATCAAAAAGGGCAGTACGGAAATTCCTTTTTCTCTTCGCGGGGTCACCAACCGAGACATTAAAGAAGCCATCGGCAAAGAAGGGGCAAAACTCATCGAAGATGGGGACTGCCTCATCTTCGATGCCAGCACCACCGCTCTGCAGGTAGCCCGCAACATCGATCCCACCATTCGAGTCACCATCCTTACCACTTCACTTGATATCTGCATTTCCTTAGCCCGCAACCAGAATGTCAGTGTCATCGCTACCGGTGGTACTCTTCATCCCCTTTCCATGTCTTTTATCGGTCCGCAGGCGGAAGCCGCCATCCAAAATTACCTTGCCGACTGTCTTTTTCTGGGCGTCAAAGCCATTTCCTTGAGCCAAAAAGCGATTGCCGATGTCTTCGAACTCGAAGTACACCTTAAAAAGGTCATGATTCGCTCTGCCCGAAAAGTCATCGTGGTTGCCGAAAGTCGGAAGTTTCAGGACCAGGCTTTCTTCAAAGTCGCCGATCTCGCGTCCATCAACGTTATCGTTACCGACAGCGCTATCGATGCTCAAACCTTGAAAACCCTGCAAGAAATGGGTATAGAAGTGCGCATAGCCCATATAAAGGGAGTGGGAAATGGATGAAACCTCGTGAGCGGTTTTTAAAAGCCATCCACTTTGAAGAGGGAGACCGAGTTCCAACGTTTACCACTCTGACACCCCAGGTGGCGATGAAGCTGGGGGAATACTCGATCTTCCCTTAGAACTTGAAGATTCATTTCTTTCAACCCGCATCTCCCATACGCAGATTCTCCTAACCCTTGGCAATGACGCCGTGGGTATCGGACCGGGACGTGGGGCAAACGGAGCAACACGAATCCGGTAGGATGGCAAGCTTATCGACGAATTTGGCCTGGTGTACCGGAGAGTTGGTTTTTACGATGAAATTATTCAAAGACCTTTAGAAAACGCTGAGACTCCGGAAGATATTTTGAATTATCCTCTCCCCTTAGCCTCGGATCCGAAAAGGTGGGAAAAGGCAACCACCCAGGTTCAGAAATATTCCTCTTCATACGCCATCATCGGTGACTTAGAAGCAACCATCTTTGAACTCTCGTGGAATCTGGTAAGTATGGAAAAATTCCTCATCGACCTTGCCTTAGAAAAGGAATATGTATGGACACTCCTTGATCGAATTCTCGAAGATTATGCTCTACCCTGTGGTCAAAAAATGGTTAAACTTGGCGTAGACGTGTTATGGGCAGGCGACGACTTCGGTACCCAAAAAGGAATGCTTCTTGCCCCAGAGACATTCCGAAAACATTTTAAGCCCCGGTATCGGTATCTTTTTCAAAAATGGAAAAAAACAAATCCTGACCTTTTAATTGCTTATCATTCCTGTGGTTCCATTTTACCCATCATCCCCGACCTCGTTGAAATCGGACTCGATATCCTTAACCCCATTCAACCTCAAGCTGCAGGAATGAATCTACAAAGATTAAAAAGGGAATGGTATGGGAAATTGGTCCTCTTCGGCGGCGTCGATGAACAGGAAGTTTTACCTTTTAAAAACCCGCAAGAGGTGAAAAAAGAAGTGAGACAGCGAATCCAGGAAGCTGGCAAGGGTGGAGGCTATATCATTGCTCCTTCTCATAATATTCAACCTGACACACCCATCGAGAACGTTTTCGCCTATTTTGAAGCAATCCAGGAGTTTGGACAATATCCAATCGAAGACTGGAAAGAAGGGAGGTGAAAGCAAAGATTCATTACCTTCGCCACATAGGGAATAGTACTAACAGGGAAAAGGATTCTACAACTATTTAGGGGGTGGAAAACAGTGACAAAAACGATGTGGATCATTGTTTCAATAATACTTGTAGGCATGATGTCTACCCTGGCCTTTGCGAAGGAATTTATGGGGTTTGACCCTCTCAGCTTTAAAGGAGAAATGCTCTCTACGGATACTCTCAAAGTAATGGTGCAGGAAGCCATGAAAGTAACCCCTCCACGTAATGGGAAAAATTACGTCTTTGCCTTTGCCAACCTCCAGAGAGACATCACCTTCTGCATGGCAGTCGAAGAAGGAATTAAGAAAAACTGCGACGAAGCGGGAATAGAACTGGTCATTGCCGACAATCGCTTAAGTGGCCCTACACATTGGCGAACGCCGAAAGTTTTATCACTCGCAACGTGGACTTTGTCATCGAGTTGCAAACCGATGTGAATTTTGGACCCGTTATTATGCAGAAATTTGACACCGCGAAAATTCTAGTGATTGCCATCGACATCCCCATGCCTGGTGCTACGTTTTTTTTGGGGTGAATAATCCTTACGCCGGTTTTCTGAGTGGAAGCTATTTAGCCCAGGCAGCCATCGCCAAATGGGGTATCGACCAAGTCAAAAAAGGATACCTTGTGGTGGGAGAACTTCCTCAATCGGGAGTCGTCCCGGCTATGCGAACCGCAGGGCAGGTTGCAGGCTTTCTAGGTGTCGTCGAAGGTTTTCCAAAAGACCATGTCATCCTTTTTGACACCAAAAACACTCTGGACTATTCCCGCAGCCAAATGGTCAATGTTCTGGCTCGTATCCCTGAAGATGTTCCCATTATGTGTACCGCAATTAATTGCCAGGTCTCTACCGGAATCGTCAGAGCTCTGCAATTCACCA
>JBDIWM010000054.1 GCA_039638595.1 Atribacterota bacterium | reverse complement strand
CCGTTCTCGTTCACCTTCGTGCCGGGTGGTTCACCGTTGCTATACTCTTTTCTGTGTTTGTTCTTTTCCAAGGCCACATCATTAAAAAGCTTAGCCTCCTCGTGGTCACCATTTTTCCGTGGCTTAACTTCTTAGGGAGTATTGCTTTCCTCAACTGGGTTTATACCGGCAATACTTTGGCTTTTTTCCGTTCTTCTCACAGTTTTTTTCCGTACCTTCCCAATTTTTCCTGGATCCACTGGAAATACACCCTTTTTCAGTTTCCCCGGTGGGCCGTCTTTCTTGGCCCACTCCTTGTCGGCACTTCTGGAGAAAAAAAAAGACTTTTCTGGGCTATAGCTTTTATCATCGGGAGCATGGCTTTACCCTTTTCTCTCCCCCTTCTCGCCACCCTCTTAACCTTGGGAGCCATTTTTCTTAGAACTCCCCCTTCTGGGAAAATCCATCGCTCTATTTTTTCCCTCTCCCTGGGAATTGCTTTGGTTACCGGATGGATTTCCTTTTTCCAGTCTCCCCTCCATTCTTTTATTTTCTCCCCCTATCAATCGCTCCAAGAAAAACTCACCGAATACCGAGAAATTGCTTCCTTACTCAACACTCCAACTGTAGTTCTCGTCCTGGATCGAGACCCCTTCCTCACCACTTCTTGGTCAGAATCCCTCACCGCTGTCATTTCCCAACTTTCACCTCCTCAAACCGTCCCAGCGCAGCCCTACGAGTATATCGTCCAGTCAGCAGAAAGCTCAAACGTTATCCCAGGGTTTAAGGAAATCTTCCAAGGGAAAAAATTACAGCTCTATCAAAAAGAAAAAACGCCGTTCCCCCTTCCTTGACGAAGGATTTTCCCCCATCTATACTACAGTAGTTAGTATTTATTTCGAGAAGAGGCGAGAAACGTTGCCATGACCAGCGCCGCCAATGTCCAAGCCAGTTCAATTCGATTTGCTGGAGAGAGTACTCACAATTCTCTATTTTTACTGGCTTTACCAAACCATTATCAGTCTGCAGGGATTTTTCCCTCCCTCTCCTTTCCCCAAAGCCTCTTTCTGGCACCGTTTCTGTGTCCCTATTCCCGCCCGCAACGAAGAGAAAATGATGGGACCACTTTTAGAAAGCCTTCGGGAACAGTACTATCCCTCTTCCCACTTTGACATTTACGTGGCCTGTGACTCCTGTACCGACGCCACCCCAAAATTGCTGAGGATTATCAGGCCCGGGTGATCTTTCGTCACGACCCCCAACACCCTGGTAAAACCCATAATATTCGCTTTACTCTTTCCTCAATCGACCTTGAAAAATATGACGCTGTCGTCATTTTCGATGCCGACAACCTTGCCCATCCTGATTTCCTGACAAAAATGAACGATTACCTTGCTGTGCACCCTGAAGCTAAAGCCGTTCAGGGTTATCTCGACACCAAGAATCCTTGCGATTCCTGGCTCACCAGGGCCTATGCCCTGGCTTACTGTTATACTAACCGCTTCTGGCAATTGGCCCGAGTGAACTGGGGATCACCGGTAACTCTGGGCAGTACAGGACTGCTTATCCGGACTTCCTTCATCAAACGATTCGGTTGGAATTCCAAAAGCTTTATCGAGGACCTCGAAATCAGCACCAGGCTTGCTCTGGAAGGCGGAAAAGTTCACTGGAATGAATGGGCCATTACCTACGACGAAAAACCGCTCTTATACCGTTACAGCCACCGTCAGCGCATGAGGTGAATGCAGGGACATTAATTACTTCGTAACCTGGCAATATGGGCCAAGGCTTTTCTTGCGGTTCATCACAACCCTCAAAATCCAATATCTGGATTACTTCCTTTTTCTTTTCCTCTTTTCATCGCCCTAAGCTCCACTCTGGCCTCTATTCATCTGGAATGTTCCGTCTTCGGCGCCACAACTAAGCAACTTTCCTCCTGGTATTTTTGGCTGGTTATTATTTTCTTCCAAAACGCTTATCAGATTGTTATTGGACCTTCGCTTCGGGAAGGAAAGTTGACTTTTCGATATCTCCCTTACCTTTTCTTCTACATCTGGTATGGTCTTACCTGGCTCCCGGTAATCTTTTATGCACTATTCTTTTTCCGGAACCAGCAAACCTGGATACGAACTGAACACATCCGGAGCTTGAAAGTAGCCGAGTCCTGGAGAAAAAATAGTACAAGCTACCCTTGGGTAGCTTGTACTATCATCCTTTCACTGCTCCCATGGTAAGACCGCGTACGATATACTTCTGAACCGTCAGCGCGAGAATGGTCGGTGGAATAATAGCCAAAAGCAATCTGGTGGACACATACCAGAATTGAACCCCCTGGGTGTGTTCGGTACCGGCAATAACCACCGTCATGGGGGAAGCCTTTTTATACGTGAGCACCAGAGCAAAGAGAAATTCATTCCAGGCAAAGGCAAAACAGATAATCACCGTAGCCACCAGCGCCGGAGCCGCTAAAGGCAAAGCAATGCGCACAAAAGACTGCCAGCGTGAACATCCATCGACCCAGGCAGCTTCTTCCAGTTCTACTGGTAACTCCTTAAACATGTCTCGCATGATGAGTACCGCAAAAGGCATGACAAAGGTGGTATTAACCAGAATCAGGGCTATCTGGGTATCCAGAAGTTTCAAAGATTTCATGAGTAAAAAGAAAGGAATCACCGTAGCTGCTGGTGGAAGAAAACGCTGGGAAAGAAACCAGAAAGACATGCTCTGGTTTCTCCATTTGGTATACCGGTGCCTGGCCAGGCCATATCCAGCCAGGGAGCCAAGAAAAACGGCAAAAACTGAAGCACCAATCGCAATGGTAACACTGTTGAGAAGACCGCGGGTAATCTCAGGACCTCTCTGGTTAAACTCAGTCTGCCAGTTGTTGAGGGTGGGCCGAAACTGGACCCAGGGAATGCTCGAAAGACGGAAAACATCAGCTGGCTTCTTAAACGAGGTAATCACCGCCCAGTAAAAGGGAGAAACCACCCACAGAACCACAATCACCACCACAATCCACAAGAGAGTTTCGACTATTCTATGTCTTTTTTTCGACATCGCCATATTCCCCTTTACTCGTAGAGCTCTCTATATCGACGGAAGAAGAGCATCCCAATCATCATGGTAATTGCTAAAAGGAAATACGCCATGGCACTGGCATACCCCAGGTCGAAGTTCCGTAACCCCTGGGTATAAATATAAAAGGTTAAAGTTCGCGTTGCAGTACCTGGCCCACCACTGGTCAAACTGAAAGGAACGTCAAAAATTTTAAATGCATCCACCAACCGAAGCATCAATACCGTTCCCAGAACTGGAGAAATCAGGGGCAAGGTAACATAACGAAAGACTGTCCAACCAGAGGATGTATCGATAACCGCCGCTTCATAAATTTCATCTGAAATGGACTGCAAACCAGCCAGAAGAATGATAAAAGCAAAAGGAGTCCATTGCCAAACATCCACCATACAAACGGCTAACGTTGCCCACCAGGGATGAGAAAGCCAAGGAACCTTACCCATCCCCAGATATTTCAGGAGAACATTAACCGGACCATTCTCTTCGTAGAACATCATTACCCCCAGATAGCCGAGAGCCACAGGAGCCGTAAAAAGAGGCATGGTAAGAAGAGAACGAAAAACCTTCAACCCTCGCATCTTACGGTTGAAAACCAGGGCCAAACCAAGCCCCAAAAAAGTAGTGGCCACGACGCTAATCGAAACAAAAATCAAGGTGAAACGAAGAGTACCCCAGAAGCGGTAATCACCAAACATGCGCACGTAATTACTCAACCCAGCAAAACCAGTAATCTTTCCATAGGATATCCGGGATATGCTGACCCGAAACGAATAAACCAGCGGAAAAATGGTAAACGTAAAAATCCAGATGATTGCCGGTATAACAAAGACATTGCCCTTTTCTCTCTTCATCGCTTTTTCTCCCCAAAAACAATAAAAAAGAGGGGGTTTCTGACCCCCTCTTTAGAAAATTTACTCTGGTTTATATCCGATTGCTTCCTGGTAAATCTTCTTCAACTGTTCCCGACCAAGGCGGTCAATAATGGCATTCCAATCTTCAGCAGTGCGGTTCAAGGCTTCTTCTGGAGTAACCTGACCAGTAACTGCCTCAGAGAGATGAATGTCCCAGATTTCCCACATTTCTGGGGTCCCAGGAATACGCAGGTAGGACTGTTTCAAAGGATACTTGTACCACATTTCTTCATACGCATTGACGAACTGCTTGGCATCCTCGGCCTCGTATCCGGTAGCCACGTATTCTTCGATGGTCGACTTCCCCGTGGGCTGCAGAAGGTCATAGAGCGTTCCAGGGTCAACGCCGGTCCAGCCCCAGACAACGTTCCAGTGGTTAATCGGTGGTGTAGCCTGCCAGGAGAGGAAGTAGGCAGCGAGATCTTGATTCTTGGAGAATTTGGAAATCACACCATGCCAGGAAGCACCAACGGTGTTGGCCACGAAGTTCCGCTTTTCTACCCACTGCTTGGTCTCCAGGTCATAGTACTTCTCACTTCCCGGAATCGGAGCCACACCCAGCTTACCTTTGATGCTTGACTGATCAGGCAACTGAGAGAGCGAACCGACATCACCCCAGGAAAAACAAATAACTGCTTTCCCTCTCAAGAAAGCATCCCAAGCTTCTCCTAAGCTCCAACCCCACATTGCGGAAGGTCCGGTCTTGGAAAGCTTAAGAAGCATGTTAAGGGCCTCCACAAAACCAGGGGTGTTCACCAGGGGTTCCATGGTTTCGGGGTCAAACCAGTACACATTATGGTAACGGGTGACTTTGTTGGGGTCGTCACCAGGAGCCGGAGCAACCACGTACGGAGCAGAGAGGGCCATGAAGTGGAAGAACCCCTGTCCAGCAACCTTGAGGTGCATGGTGATACCATAATCGGGTTCTCCATCACCATTCCAATCTTTTCCATGGAAAAATTTGGTGATTTCGTATACTTCGTCCCAGGTCTTGGGAGGAACGGGCATATCTTTGCCAGTTTCCTTCTTGAATTCTTCCTGCCATTTGGGGTCATTCAGGATGTCCCGACGGTAGTAGAGAACCTGACCATCGTGGTCGTTATTAAAACCAACCCATTTCCCACCCCAGCTGTAGAGCTCCTGAAGCGGTGGTAGAATCGAAGCAGGTTCCCATTTGGGCATCCGGGGGTCGTTGAGGTACTTATCACTGGGGACAATCCAGTCGTTGGAAATATAGTCACCGTAGAACCAGCTCGGACCAACGATGATATCATAGGTCCCGGTTCCGGTCATCAAATCGGTAAAAATCTTTTCCCGCAATTCAGCAAAGGGGATTTCCACGATATCGTAGGTGGCACCGGTCAATTTTTCAAAGTATGGACGCCAGAAATAGAGAGGCCCCGAAATGGCACCACGAGGACCAGCTGAGTACACACCAATGGTCAACTTCTGACCCTTCCACGCTGGATCGGGATTCCCCTTATCCGCAGCCTCAAACGCTGCATCCGCAGTTTTAATCTCGAGTTCCGAAGCTCCTTCCTGAGCCCAAACCAAACTGAAACTGAAAAGAAGACTCAGAATCACCAGAACCGACAACACCAAACTCATCTTCCTCATTTACTTTTAACCCCCTTCTTTAAAGAAAATTTTGAAAACAAAAAATCAACCAAAAACCCTACACCACATCTGCTCTTTCTTGCTGTCACCTCCTTCCTCATCCAGCACACCATACATTAAAATGCAAAATTTAATTATACCGTATGTTTCACAAGGCAGGTTTGTCCTCGCTCCCATCTTCCTCCTTTTTTTCCCGTTTCTCCTCAAAACCCCGAAGCAACTCGTTGATTTTCCGTAATTTTTGGTCAACCCGATAATTCACCGTTCCTTCTTGGAAAACACCATTAACTTTTTCCCCAGCAGGAATACCGGTTAAAATCTCCATAGCTTCATCAACCGAGGAAACGGCATAAACCCAAAATTCGCCCCTTTGAACGGCTTCAATCACCTCTTCACTCAACATCAAGTGCTGAACGTTGCTTTTGGGAATAATAACGCCTTGACGCCCGTTAAACCCTCGGGCTCGACAGACCCGAAAGAATCCTTCAATCTTTTCGTTGACTCCCCCAATGGCCTGTACTTCACCTTTCTGATTAATGGAACCAGTCACGGCGATATCCTGACGCAGGGGAGTTTCAGCAAGTTCGGAAAGCACTGCACAGGTTTCAGCCAACGACGCACTATCACCCTCCACCCCCTCGTAGGACTGCTCAAAGCAAATGGTAGCCGACATAGAAAGCGGCTTATCCTGGGCATAGCGGTACCCCAGGTACCCACTCATGATGAGCACTCCCTTATCGTGGATGCGGCCGCTTAAGCGGGATTCTCGCTCAATATTAATGACTCCCTGTTTTCCCAAATAAGTCCGAGCAGTTATACGGGATGGCCGTCCAAAACTGAAATCACCCAGGTCATATACCGCCAGACCATTAATCTGCCCGATCACTGCACCTTCGGTATCAATAAGTAGTATATCCTCCTGAATCAGCTCCTCAATCCGATCCGCAAGAAGGCTCAGGCGTTTTTTTCGTTCTTCCAGAGCTTTCTGCACATGGCTACTTGAAACCTTTTCTGCTCCTTCCTGACGGGCCCAAAAGTCTGATTCGATTAGGATATCGCGAATGAAACCAAACTGGGTGGTCAACTTTTTCTTATGCGCGACCCTCCGGGCAGCATACTCCAAAACCTTACCAACGCCACTGCGGTCAAAAGGCAAAAGCGAGTCTTCACGGCAACAACGCTTAATAAAGCAGGCAAAAGAGAGAATGGTTTCTTCTTTGCTCTCCATCTGGTAATCAAAATCAGCCTTGACCTTAAATAAATCCCGAAAATCTTCATCCCAGACGGTCAGAAGACGATAATAGAATTCATGACCAATGAGGACAACCTTGGCATTAAAAGGTAAGGGTTCTGGCCGAAGTCCTTGTGGGGCGATAAGTCCAAACTGTTCAAATGGATCTTCCATCCTCACTTCTCGATTTTTGAGGGTTCTCTTTAAGCCCTCCCAGGCTCCAGGATTGGCAATGAGATCATGAAAATAAATGACAATATAGCCATCATTGGCCTGATGGAGCGAACCTGCCTTCAACATGGTGTGATCACTGAAATATGTTCCCATGAAAGCCCGACGCTCAATCCTTCCGAAAAGATTGGTCCAGTTGGGATGGGTCTCAAAAATGACCGGGGCAACTTCGGTGGAAGAATTATCCACAAAAACATTCACCTTGAAAGGAAGAAACGGGTCCTGCAGGCGCTGATACGGTACAAGGTGCATGGGTTGAGCCGGCGCCTCCTGCGAATCCCGGAAAATATGGAGGTACGAAAGGGTAAATTCTTTGAGAGCTTTTAGAAAATCACTGACCTCCTCAGAAAATGGGTACACTTCCAAAAGTTCCTTAAAAAGAGGGCTCACTGCGAAATCGGCCACTCGATAGTCAAGTTCACCAATCCGATTCTTCAGCTCCATTTCCAGTTGATGAATCCGCTCAAAAGTCTCATTGATTCGATTCAACAATTTTTGTCGCTTGGACTCGATTACTTCCTTTTCCTCTTCACTCAAAGCCAGATACTGCTCTTGATTCATCGGCTTGCCATCAACCAGGGGTACGAGCAACGGCCCCATAGATGTCATCCGGAAGGCAAAATTTTCTTCCAGCGCTTCTCGCTCCAATCCCTGAATGATTTGACGATGTCTCCTCTGATGTTCATCAACCAGAATTTGCTTTTGGTTTTTATACTCATCACTGGCAAAAGTCTTGGGAATAATATCTTTCAACGCCTTCAGAAGCTCATCAAGCCGCTTTGCCAGACCCCTCCCTTCTCCCTTGGGTAACTTCAATACTTTGGGACGATCAGGATTCTGAAAGTTGAATACATAACACCAGTCGTAAAGAGGGGGCAGCAATCCCTTTTCTTTTCTTTCCTCAAGAAGTCGCTCAATACAGCTCCGCACTGCACTGGCTCTTCCCGCTCCCACTGGACCAACCACAAAGAGGTTGTATCCTGGTTTATCAACCCGCAATGCAAACTCAATGGCCCCAATGGCTCTATCCTGCCCCAAAAACCCTTCCAAGTCTTCAACGTCATCGGTACAGTCAAAGGGTAAAGACTGCCAGTCAAACACCCAGCGAAGATCCTCAGCTTGCAGACAATACTTCGATATATCCATACGCTCCATATTGTCTCTCTCCTACAGTTCTACGTACACCGTCTTGACCTTTTCGATTTTTTCCAGTTCCTCCCTCATCTTTGTAATTTCTTCTTCCTTCCCCATCACTTCAAGGAAAATAATCCCTTCATCCTCACTCTCACATTCCGGGGCAAACTCGTGAAGACCCAGGCGGGTACGCACGTTACACCCATATTGAGTGAGAACTCCCTGCACTTTCAATGCATTCTTCGGTCGGTCTCCCACTTTAATCAAAAGCAACTTTGCCATCACGACATCCCTCCCTTTTTACGAGTATCGTTCATATTGTACAACAAATAACGAACAAATTTTCCCATTCAATAAAGAAGATGTTGAAATTTCAACAAAAACAGAAGAAAAATAAAGCGGGGAAGGGAGCTCAAAATCGAGACTCCCCAACTGTAAGATGATCTCCTTTACTATTCGCAATCACCAGGAAAAACGCAAAGACACCTTACTTCAAAGCGAAACCGGCAATACCTCGAAAACCAGTAACAATAAGCTTACGAGCCAGAATAGCAAAAATAAGGGAAGGAATCGAAGCCAGGACTCCCGCTGCCGCCATTTCACCGTATTTTACTTCAAGACCCACTGCCATAAAAGAGGCAACCTCGACTGGCAAGGTTCGATTGGTGGTGGTCAAAACAAAAGCAAAAAAGAATTCATTCCAATTGAAGATGAAGGAAAGAATGCTGGATGCTCCGATACCAGGAAGAGCCAGTGGTAAAGTCACTTTGAAAAAAGACCCCCAGCGGGATGCCCCATCCACCCGAGCGGCTTCTTCCAGTTCCCGGGGTAAAGCCCGGAAAAACCCCATCATAATCCAGATAATGAGGGGGAGATTGATGACGAGATACGTGATGACCAATGAAGTTCGGGTGTCCAACAGTCGCAAACTCATCCAGATGAAATAAAAAGGAATGATCACCGCCACCGGAGGAAGCATACGGGTGGTGGCAATCCAGAATTCGATATCCTTCTTTCTGGGAATGGCAAAACGGCTCAGGGCAAAAGCGCAGGGAATACCCAACGCCAGGGAAATACAGGTAGCACTCAGCGCGACGATAATACTCGTTATCACCGCGTTTTGTAAGCTGTAATGGTTAAAAAGCCAGGAAAAATTGGCTAAAGTTGGTGTGAAGAGCCAGCGCGGGGGAATGGACATGATATCAATTCGTACTTTCAGTGACATGGTAATTAACCAGTAAACTGGGAAATAGAGCGCTACCAGCGTAACAATGACAAAAAGGTACGCTAAGGTTTTTTTCAGTACAGTTCTTCTCTCCATTGGCGGCTGAACCTCAAGAAGATGGTCACCAGAACCACGGTCACATAGAGAACAATGAGGGATGCTGAAGCAGCATATGAAATACGGCCCGCTTCAGAAATACCCATATAGTAGGCAAAAATATCCACAGTTTCGGTTGAGGTTCCAGGACCACCCCGAGTAAGAATATAAACAATATCAAAGGTTCGCAGGGCATCAATGAGTCGGAAAATGACTGCCACCACGATAATGGGTTGCAGTAAAGGCAGGGTAATGAAGCGAAAAACGTGCAAGTCTCCTGCCCCATCAACCCTCGAAGCATCAAAAGGTTCCTTGGGAAGGCTCTGGAGACCAGCCAGAAGCATAAGTACCATAAAGGGAGTCCACTGCCAGACATCCACCATGATAATGGAGAACATCGCCCATCCTGGTCGTGCCAGCCAGTCCACCGGTCCTCCACCAAAGGGAACTAAAAGATAATTGATGATCCCCACGATGGGATTGAGCATAATCCGCCATACCAAACCCACCACTACCCGGGGGAAAGTCATGGGAAGGATAATCAGGGTAATCAGCCAGGTGGATTTCTTAAAAAAGGAATCAATCACCAGGGCCAGTAAAAGCCCCAGGAAAAACTCAATGGCCACCATTCCACCAATGAGGATACCGGTGTTCAGGAATGATCCCACCGCCCGTTTATCGGAAAAGATAGCCATAAAGTTTCTCAGCCCAATGAAATGACGCCCTAAATACGGTTTGGTGATATCGATATCGTGGACACTCAGATAAATGGTATAGAAAAAAGGAGGCAGAGTAATCAGAATTAAAATCAAAAGCGCTGGCAAAAACATGAGCCAAACATTCTCGCTGATTGTGGTCATGAATCCATTTTGGCGCATAAATCCCCCTTGAATAAGCACGCGAGGCATGCCTCGCGTGCTTTGATCCACACTATTCTCGAGTTATTTCTTTAATTTTCCTGTCCGCATCAGGACTTCAGCTGCATAGGCTGCAGCTTCATCCAAAGCTGTTTTGGCAGGTTGAATCCCAGCAATCACGTTCTCCACCGCGATACCTAAGCGATCCCCAATTTCCCGCCATTCTTCAATAAGGGGACGGTATCCTGGATAGGTGATTCTGAAGGATTCCACGGTTGAGGTGAGCCAGTCTCCTCCAAACTTGGCCTGGAAAGCCGGATCATTAAACACCGAATCACGAGTCACAGAGATGATATTGGCCTGCAGCGCTTTGGAAAGTTCAATATCTTGACTTGTCGCCCATTTAATAAACTCGGCTGCAGCTCCTTTTTCCTGCTCAGTTTTGGCTCCTACCGCACTGATGGCAAATCCCAGCGAATAGTTTCCTGGGAATCTTCCCGCTGGACCAGCTGGGACTACGGCGTAACCAATCTTTCCAGCAATGGCAGATTTGGTGGGGTCCTCAATACGAGTATAGAAATTGGTGGCATCGATAATCATGGCTACTTTACCCGAAGTGAATGCATTCTGTACGTCGTCCCATCCATAAGTGGCTACGCCCGGAGGGCCGTAATTCTGCAGGAGCTTGGCATAATTCTCTGTAGCCAGAATCCCTTCCGGTGAATTGAATACCGGATTCCAATTTTCATCAAAATACTTCCCACCGTAGGACCAGAGCCACTCAGACCAGATGTAAATATTCATACCGTTACCACGAAGCCCTCTCATGGCCACTCCAAAGAGGTCAGGGGGATTGGTAAATTTCTTGGCATACTCCTCGTACTCCTCCATGGTCTGAGGGGGTTGTAATCCTGCTTCTTCAAAGAGGTCCTTGCGATACATCAACTGAGTAGCTTCACTGTAAACCGGACCAGCATAGATTTTCCCTTCGTAGGACAGTAATCCCCGCACAAAGGCACTGATATCCTCCACGTTATACGAAGCATCAAGATACGGTTCAATAGGTGTAATCCAGCCAGCCCTGGCGAACTCTGGAATAAACACCGAGTCGATGGCAATCACATCGTAGGCACCTGCACCGGTACTCACATCGATGACTTCCCGTTCCCGCAACTGTTGCTCTGGATAGGTGACAATCTGAACGTTAATACCCGTCATCATCTTGAATTCAGCAAGTTTACTGACGATGAAATCCGTTTCTGGCAAGGAACGTAGAGCAACGGTAATCCGTACTCCCTTATACGGCATATCCTGAGCGTAGGCTAAAGACCCCAATACCAAAAGAACAAGAAACACCATCA
>JBDIWM010000053.1 GCA_039638595.1 Atribacterota bacterium | reverse complement strand
CATCTCCACGGGATAGTCCTCACCGAGAAGATACCGGACCGCTCCGTAACCCAACTCACGAGTGTATGCCATATCAAAGGCTACCGGTGCCGCACAGCGTAACTCATACCCTATATCCTTGGTGACGATGGTGATCTTCATTCCTCTTTCTTCAAAACGTCGGGTCACTTCATTTTTGAGGATTTCTCCCAGAGGAACTTCAGCCAGGCGCACATGGCCATGGGGGTCGCGGGGAACAGGTTTCCCCAGCAGCCGCTCGATTTCTTCCACGTCACCAAAACGGAGAGCCACTCCTTCAGCAATGATGGCAATGCCATCATTTCGACCCATAGCCTTACGCTTAATCATCGATGCCTCAATGAGATCGCAGACATCCTCCACTTTGATTTTCGCTCCCCCAAACTCCTCAGGAATGATGGTGAGTGTAGCTCCTACCGACTCACCCACTCCTAAAGCAAGATGTCCTGCTGAACGACCCATCATGATCACAAAGTACCAGCGTCCGGTGGTCTTGGAATCTTCCATGAGGTTTTTTACCAGGCTTGTAGCAACTTCCCGAGCGGTTTGAAAGCCAAAAGTAGGCATGCCACCAGGAAGAGGCAGGTCATTATCGATGGTTTTGGGAACATGAGAAACCCACAAATCCCCCTGCATTGCTCGAGCAACAATGCTGGCACTAAAAGCGGTGTCATCACCACCGATGGTTACAAGATACCCAATATTTAAATCCTCCACAACTTTTTTGACCAGAGTAACTTTCTCCTCATCAACCTTACCACTCTTTACGAGGCTATCCCGAGCGGTACGCAGAACTGACCCACCTTGAAGGTGAATACGGGAAATATGCTCAGTAATAAGGGGACAGGTATGTGCTTCCGGATTGAATGCCCCACTTGAGATCCATTTAAAACCGTCATAGATTCCCACAACTTCAAGACCAGCGCGATTTGCAGCAATGGTGACCGAACCGATCACACCATTAATTCCAGGAGCTGGCCCTCCTCCTACGAGTATGGCTAGTTTCTTGTTCATTCTCGAGCCTCCCTTTTCGGGTAAATGAATGTTTTATCAAGGGAAAAGATAACAAAAAAACTGGTTTTTTTCAACGAAATCCTCCGCTGAGTTATAATTTTCTCTAAGTAGAAAATACCATGGGGTCACGATAAAGAAAAGAGGGAAAGCGTTTGGAGTACTTGCTGGGAGTGGATGGAGGAGGTTCAAAAACCATAGGAATCCTCATGGACATAAATGGCGAATTGAAGGCGGTTGCGACTTCAGGACCAGTCAATCTTGCCGAAAACGGCGAAAAAATGGTACGAGAGAACGTTAGACGTCTCCGTTCCCTTCTTAACAGAGTTTCCCCCTCGGATATTATTTATTCTTCTTTTGGGATGCCAGCATTCGGAGAGTGGCGCAAAGCTGACCAGGAGTATCGGACAATCCTCGTTGAGGAACTGGGTATCACACCAACACTCCTTGTAAACGATGTGGTTGTGGGATGGGCTGCAGGAACACTCGGTGAGGACGGAATACACGTTGTGGCCGGCACTGGAACCATCGCTTACGGACGGCACGGAAAAAAGGAAGCCCGGGTTAGCGGTTGGGGAAGTATCATCGGTGACGAAGGAAGCGCTTATGCTTTAGGGCAAGAAGCGTTACGTCGAATCTCAAGACAATTTGATGGACGGGAATTACCCACTCTCCTTAAAGAGTTATTCTGCCAACGGTTACGATGGACAAGCTGGCAGGACCTCACAGAATGGATTTACTCCCACCAAGATGCGGAACGAAGAACAGTCATCGCGGCTTTGGCACCGGTTGTTTACGAAGCCGGCCAAAAAGGTGATCCGGTAGCCAGAGAAATCATGGACAATGCGGCTCAGGAATTGAGCCTCTGTGCCAAAACCCTGATACGGCTACTCTCCCTCCCTCGACCTCTTGTGACCTACAGTGGAAGTGTGCTCACCAAAAACGAAATCGTCCGACAACGGTTTATGAACGACCTTTACCAATCAATACCTCAGGCAACAGTCAAGGAATCCGAACTCCATCCAGCTCTGGGAGCAATCATCCTTCTCTATCGGGAAATTTACGGAGTTCTCCCTCAAATTTTATTACCGAAACTCTCTCTCGTTTCGCAGCAATTTTTTTCAGAATAAACACTTTCAAACTCTAACCACCTTGCCTCCCCACATTTCCTGGATCAGTCCTTTCATCTCCAAAGAGAGCAGGATCTGGAAAAACTCTCCCTCCGGCCAGGAAGTCTCTTCCAGGAGCTCTTCCTTAAATTTTCCCTGGTAATCAATCAGAGAGAGAAGATACGTTTCCTTTTCCCCTAACTCGATTGATTCCGAAGCCTCTCCTTTTTTCCCCTGCCACATCAACCCAAGCGCTTCAAAAACATCCTGAGCGCTTTGCACAAGAGCGGCTCCCCGCGCAATCAAAGCATTGGTTCCTTCACTTTGAGGAGAAAATACCGGACCAGGCACGGCCATTACCTCTCGTCCTTCTTCAAGAGCAAAGGAAGCTGTAATCATTGCCCCACTTTTTCGGGGTGCCTCTATCACCAAAACACCCTGGCTCAAACCGCTGATAATCCGATTGCGGGGAGGAAAATTCTCTGGACGGGGTTCCCAAGAAGGAGGGTACTCGCTCAAAAGCGCGCCTCCTTTTTCAACGATTTCACAGGCCAAGCGAAAGTGGGTAGCAGGATAAACTCGGCGCAGTCCATTCCCCAGAACCCCAATGGTAATACCCTCTTCCTGAACCACAGCCCGGTGCACTTCTCCATCAATACCCAGAGCAAGACCACTGACAATGACAAAATGCGCACTCAATTCCCGAGCAAGCACCCGGGCCACTTTTCTTCCATAAGGAGTCGGGTTTCTGGTACCTACGATGGCAAGATACCGATCGAAGCAGGAGAAATCAAAATTACCCTTAAGATAAAGGAGAAACGGAGGGCGGTAAATGTTTTTTAAAAGCATCGGGTATCCCTCGTCTTCCATGGTGAGAACGTGCAGGTTTTCTCGTTCCACTTCCTCATACAGTTTCTCCGGTTGCAGGGTACGACGAGCCTCAAGAATTAAATTCGCCGTTCCCTTTCCCACAACCTCTTCCAGGGACTTTTCTGAAGCGTGGAAAGCATCTTTTGCACTTCCAAACACCTGGAGAAGTTTCTGAAAGCGTACTGGACCAATACCCCGGATATGACTGAAGGCAATCCAGAAAGGGAGTTCCTCCAAAGGTACTTTTACTCCCATCGTCGATCTAAAGAGCGGTACTGGATGGCCTCAGCCACATGATGAATCTGGATATTTTCCTCTTCTTCAAGATCCGCAATGGTTCGCGCAACTTTCAAAATGTGGTGGTATGCGCGCATACTCAGAGCCAATTTCTCCACAGAATCCTCCAGAACCTTTTTTGCCTCTTTGGTAAGAAGACAGAACTTTTTAAGATGCATCGTTTTCATATCGCCGTTGAGCATAATTCGGTCACCAGTAAATCGTTCCCGTTGGATGGCCCGGGCTCTTTCTACTCGCTGCCGAACTTCAGAAGAGCTCTCTTCTTTGCGTTCCACGGATACCTCACTCACTTCAAGTCGTGGTACTTCGACCTGGAGATCAATCCGATCTAGGAGTGGACCAGAAAGTTTACTCCGGTACTGAGCGACCTGCCGAGGAGAACAGGTACAGACCCGCTGCGTATCCCCCAAATACCCACAGGGACAAGGGTTACAGGCCAGAACCAAAATAAAACGGGCAGGATAGGTGATAATCGCTTGGGCCCTGGACACGGTGATTTTTCCCATTTCCAGTGGTTCTCTCAGAGTTTCCAGTACATTGCGCCTGAATTCCAGAACTTCATCAAGAAAGAGAACCCCGTGATGCGCCAGGCTGATTTCACCTGGGCGGGGCCATTGTCCTCCTCCGATCAATGCCGCATCGGAGATAGTATGATGCGGAGCTCGAAAAGGACGCTCGGTAACCAGAGGCTGTTCTGGAGAAAGCAATCCCGCTACACTGTGAATTTTGGTTACCTCAATCGCCTCATCAAGAGAGAGTAAAGGCAAAAGCGAAGGAATGCGGCGAGCAAGCATGGTCTTTCCTGAACCGGGGGGACCAATAAAGAGCAGATGATGCCCGCCTGAAGCGGCAATTTCCAGTGCCCTCTTGGCTCGTTTCTGACCTTTCACATCCGAAAGGTCTTCGCCCTGAGAAGAAAAAGAGAAAAAATTCTCCCGTTCAACCACCAACGGCTGACGAACCACCTTTCCAGTTAAAAAGTCAACAATTTCACCAAGATGACGAAAACCAAAAACCTTGATCCCCTCCACTAAAGCCCCTTCAGTAGCGTTGGATAATGAGAGAAGGAGTAAAGAACTCTTTCTCTGCAGAGAGAGAAAATGGGCAATGGGAAGAATCCCATTCACCGGCTTTACCTCTCCCGAAAGAGAAAGTTCCCCAATCAAAAAGAGCTTGGAGAGAGAAAAAGAAGGAGCGAGTTTCATTTGAGCAGTAGCCAGGAGAATCCCCAGCGCAATGGGAAGGTCGAAATCACTTCCACTCTTTTTCAAAAACGCTGGCGCCAGATTCACCGTCACCCGCTGCGCAGGAAAAGAAAAACCACTATTTTTGATGGCACTGCGTACCCGTTCTCGAGACTCCTGAACTGCAGCATCCGGAAGACCCACAATTTGAAAAGCAGGAAGACCAGCTCCCACGTCGACTTCAACTTCAACCACCTTTGCCTCAATTCCCCAGGTCGTGGCACTCAAAATCCTGGCTAACACATTTTCACCCAATCTTAAAAGGCTTCCTTATAGTACCTCACTTCTGGTTTCCCTTCCTTGACCCGTACGGCAACGACATCAAAACGGATGGGAACCTCATCAGGGTTATACCCTCTCTTCATCAAATAGAACTCTGCTATTTTCCGAATTCGCCCTTTTTTCCGTTCATCAACCGCTTCCTCTGGTAATCCACAATGAGTACTAAAACGAGCCTTAACCTCCACAAAGACAAAAAACCCATTGTCCCATCCAATAAGATCAATTTCCCCAAAAGGAGAACGAAAATTGGTCTCCAAAATCCTCACCTTGAGGTGTTTCTCAATCCATCTTCGAGCAATCTGTTCACCTTTCTGCCCCTTATTATGAATTCTTCCCATAGCTGGCACAAAAGGACTTCCGGTGGTACGGACTCAACCCCCATATGGCAATCTGTGTCAAGTGGAACTGGGTACCATACCCCTTATGGGAAGAAAAACCGTACTGAGGGAAAAGAGGATGGTAAAAATCTTCCATCAGTTGATCCCGAACCACCTTTGCCACAATCGAGGCTGAAGCAACCGCAACGCTCAGGTCTTCAGCATGGGAAAACGAGAGAAAAGGAATTGAAAGGGCAGGAATTTTCCACCAGTCTAAAATTAAAAAATCCGGGCTTTCTCTCAAAAAGGCCCGGCGAATGGCATCCTGAAACGCAAAGAAATTTGCCTTTTGAATCCCCAAAACGTCAATCCATTTTTCCCCGACCACACTCACACCAATACTCATAGCACGGAGACATATTTCCTCAAAAAGCTCTTTTCGCTTTGTCGGAGAAAGTTTTTTGGAATCTCGCAAATCTGGAAGAGAAAAACCAGGAGAAATGACCACACAACTGGCAACCAGAGGACCCGCTAAAGGCCCTCTCCCTGCTTCGTCAACACCACCAATCCGAGTGTACCCCTTTTCCCAAAGCTCTTCCTCAACCATCCTATCTTAAAATCCGGACACGATGTGGTGGCCAGTACACCAGAAATGCCCGACCCAAAATATTCTTTCGAGGTACGTACCCCCAAAAACGGCTATCATCGCTGTTTTCGCTATTGTCCCCTAAAACAAAATAGGAACCTGGAGGAACCACGTGTTCTCCCTGACCGTAGTACCCCACATCATAATACCTTCGATTGAAAGAGTTCCCCTGAAGCAATTCTCCATCGACTCGCACCACGCCATCCCTAATCTCGACAGTTTCTCCGGGCAATCCTACTAAACGCTTAATTAGGTTACGGCGATTGTCAATAGGGTAACGAAAAACAACAATATCACCACGCTTTGGTTCGGTAAAACGATAATAAAACTTGGCAACAAGCACCCGTTCTCCAGGAATTAAAGTAGGTTCCATCGAGGAACTCGGTATATAATATCCCTCGACCACAAAATAACGGATAAGTAAAGCAATAACCAGAGCCCAGAGAATGGTCTCTATCAATTCCCGCCAGGCGCTCTTTTTCTTACCCTTCTCGTTTTTCTTCGATACGCGACTCTTTGGCACTCTTTTCCCTCAGATAGTAAAGCTTTGCTCTCCGGACCTTGCCTCTTCGAATCACTTCAATTTTCTCGATACGCGGCGAATGAAAGGGAAAGGTTTTTTCCACCCCCACACCAAAAGAAACCTTGCGCACCGTAAAACTCTTATTGATTCCTGAGTTTTTAACCGAGATAACCAATCCTTCAAAAACCTGAACTCTTTCTTTACCGCCTTCGACGACCTTAAAATGTACCCTCACCAGATCCGCTGGTGCCACCTGGGGAAGATCCTCACGCAAAAAAGCTCCCTCTACGGTTTTCAAAACCCTTGCTCTGTCCATTGAAACCTCCTCCAAAAAAGAACCAAAAATCTCGCAATACTATACCATTTCTTTTTCTGTTTGACAATGTTTCGGTAAAAATAGCCCTCTCAACCGAAGGAGCGTTTTTGTACCCGGCCTTCATAATCACACCGCAATTCATCCTGGAGAAGATCGCTTTATCTGCCAGGCAAACCACAAATCAAAGGTGATTGTCAATAAAAAGTTCAACTCCTCTTCTACAGATATCAATGTTAACCCTCTCACACCCATCTTAGCTCAGGTAGAAAATTCGTCTTCCAATGGAGCTTGAGGAGTGAAAGAAAAAGGGCTTATTCTCTTTTGGTCTTTCTCTTTTTGAAGGTTTTGAGATCGCTTTTCAATGTTTCTCCTATCTCCGTTTAAAGTCACAAGTGACGGCGTCTTTCTTAGGTTTCTATTCCATCTTTTCAATATCCCATACCCTTCCATGTGTTTCCCAGAATCTCAAGATTAACCAATCCCGGGTAAGCCAACGGTATTCATGTTTTTAAAGGCCTCTATTTCGCCAACACGAAACCACCTTTTACCATAATGATTACCTTTTCGGCTTATCTCGGATGCTCGGTGCATTTTTCGGGAAGAGGGAAACTAAGGAGAAGTTTATGCTGTTCACCTTCTTGGGAATCAACCCGAGATTGAGCACAAAAAATTGAAACATTGCAGAAGTGGAGAAGAGAAGATATCATGTTAAAAAATGGGTGTCACCCGATACCGCATTCTCAAGTGTAGGTCTTGCCCTTTGAGATGTGTTCTGTTTGGCTACAACACCATACGTGAAAGTAATCTTCAAAAAAGAGCACCATGGTCTTTCAAGGTCGTCCAAGGAGGTGATTGAGTGAAACACCAAGACATAATAGCCAAAGAGCCCTGGCACGCACTGCGTGCAGAAGAAATCTTCAGTGAGCTTAAAACATCTGAGAAAGGTTTAAGTGAGGTAGAAGCAAAGAAAAGGTTAAAGTTTTACGGCGAGAATACATTGCCTGAGGGCAAAAAGGTTACCCCCATGCAGATTATCCTGCATCAGTTATCGAGTCCATTAATCTTTATCCTTATTGCTGCTGCCGTTGCATCGGTTGCTATTGGCGAAGGAAAAGATGCGATATTCATTTTTCTGGTTATTTTTATCAACAGTGCTTTGGGTGCTTACCAGGAATACAATGCCGAAAAGAGTGCGAGCAGCCTCCAGAAATTAATGAGAATCAAGGCAAGGGTAAGAAGAGATGGCAAAGAAAAAGAAGTGCCTTCCGAAGAACTTGTGCCGGGCGATATCGTGCTCCTTGAATCGGGTATGAAAGTGCCAGCAGATATGCGTCTCCTTGAGGTATCGGGATTAGAAATCGACGAAAGCTTTCTCACCGGTGAATCGATCGCAACCAAAAAGCAAATTGACGTGTTACAGGAAAACCTTGGCGTTGCTGAAAGAACCAATATGGCATTCACTGGTTCTACCGTTGTGAGGGGGCGGGGTGTAGGGGTTGTCGTGTGTACAGGGGTCGATACACAGGTGGGCAAAATCTCACAAGATGTGGCCGAGTCAGCTTCGGCCAAACCACCCCTTGTGCTACGTATGGAGAAGTTTATTACGCAAATAAGTATTTTCATTGTCGCCTTGAGTGCCATACTGGCAGTCATACTCCGAGCGCGGGGTATGGATTTCGCCTCAATCTTTTTCTTTGTTGTCGCTTTGGCTGTTTCTGCGGTTCCCGAAGGGTTACCGGTTGCTTTAACCGTAGCGCTATCCATTGCGGCTAAGCGAATGACAAAACGAAAGGTTATTGTTCGCAAACTTACGTCAGTTGAGAGTTTAGGAAGTTGCACTGTCATTGCCAGTGATAAAACGGGCACACTAACCGTAAATGAACAGACAGCAAAAATCATACAGCTTCCCAATGGGAGCCACTATACCATCGAGGGGCAGGGATATAATGGCGAAGGAAAAGTTGTTGGTTCACAAGGAAAACCAATCGATGTCTCAGAAAACCATGAAATTGCCCAAATTGCCCGTATAGCCATTTTTGCCAACGAGGGCTCATTAATAAAAGAAAACAGTCGATGGTCATACCATGGTGACGCCATGGATGTTGCTCTTTTAGGAATGGGGTACAAGCTCGGAGTGAATCCTGAAAAATGGGTACAAGAGGAAAAAATGATTGGAAGAATTCCCTATGAATCGGAACGGAAATTCTCTGCGGCACTTTGCAAAGTAAACGGTTCGGTTTTCATTCGAGTCAAAGGTGCTGTGGAAACGATTCTCAATTTTTGCACAACCGTGTCCGTTAATGGCGAGATTCAGCCAATAGACAAAGAGAAAATACTTTTGGACGCAGCACATTTGGCTAAAGATGGCTATCGGGTATTGGCTTTCGCAAGCGGGGAATATAAGGAGTACCAAAAAAAGGAAATATATAAAGACGAAGATATCCCCCCACTTACATTTTACGGACTTGTGGGCTTTATCGACCCGTTACGACCGGAAGCTCAAAAAGCGGTTGAAAAATGTAAGGAAGCTGGCATTAAAGTAATAATGATAACTGGAGACCACCCCGAAACAGCTTTCGCCATAGCGCGTGAATTGGGAATAGCCGATGAAGGTACTCCTGTGGTGACTGGACACATGCTTACCGAAGCTGGAGCGCACGACAGCCCTGCTTATGCAAATTTAGTTGCATCAACAACCGTGTTTGCGAGAATTTCACCCACGCAAAAATTGGAAATTGTAGATGTATTGATCCGCGAAGGTGAGTTTGTTGCCGTTACCGGTGACGGTGTCAATGACGCTCCTGCGCTCAAGCGCGCCAATATTGGTGTGGCAATGGGATCCGGCACCGATGTGGCCAAAGAAGTTGCGTCCATGATTGTGGTTGACGACGACTTTGCGTCAATTGTGGCGGGTGTTGAAGAAGGGCGTTTCGCTTACGATAATGTGCGGAAAGTCATTTACCTCCTCATTTCCACAGGTGCTGCCGAAGTGATTCTCTTTTTGGTATCAATCTTTGCCGGCTTGCCTCTGCCGCTACTCGCCGTACAACTATTGTGGTTGAATCTGGTTACCAATGGGATACAGGATGTTGCCCTTGCGTTTGAGGGTGGAGAACCCGGTGCAATGAAACGTCCTCCCCGTAAGCCCTCCGAAAAAATATTCAACTCTCTTATGATTCACCAAACCACTGTATCGGGGGTAACTATGGGGCTGATAGTTTTTGGACTTTGGTATTACTTAAACACGTATACCAAGATGGACGAAGTACACGCCCGCGACCTTATCCTGTTACTCATGGTATTTATGCAAAATTTCCATGTTTTTAATTGCCGTTCGGAAAGCGTTTCAGCATTTAAGGTGCCATTAAGAAGAAACATTGTTCTTGTATTTGGGGTGCTCGCAGCACAAGGCATTCACATCCTCAGCATGCACATTCCATTGATGCAAAGTATACTGCGAATTGAACCCATTTCGTTTAATGAGTGGTTATCTATTTTGGTTTTAGCGATACCTGTGATAGTGGTCATAGAAGTATTCAAGTACTTTCGCAGAGGTCAAGTTAAGCTTTAGGGATAAATCCCCCCAGGAAAGAAGATGAGCGTGTTTCAAGCTTTGCTCCCTTTCTTGTCGGCACTACATACTTTTTACCATATTTTTAAAATGACGCCACCCCGTAGCCCACATCGCGTTTATCCCATGGAGGGGGCGTTTTTGGTCTCCTTTGGTTACTCCTTGTGCACAGTACGATGAATACGACTCAATACTTTGAAGCAAATAGCATCCATGCTATACTCTACCTGGAAAGCATGAGTAATCTGTGAACGTAATACGATCGGAGGCATGATGCGTATCAGTCATACGTTATTCAACCTCTTCAGAAAGTGCTCCTCTTCTTTTGGTACTCTTACACTCCTTACGGTATTTTGGCTTCTCTTGAATGAAGAATTCAGTCTCTTCCAGATCATCCTCGGCATGGGAGGAAGCATAACCGCGTTACTCTTCACGGAAAAATACCTTCTCAAAGAGGAATATAGAATGTTTTACGCAAATCACGGGATAAACCTTCTCAAGTATGTTGTAACCTTGCTCTTCCAAATTTACCTTTCTGGAGGCATGGCCTTGTATCGCCTTTTTGCCAATGAAGTCAAGGTGAGAATGGTCAACTATGAAAGTGACTTAGATGACGATTTTTTCATCTGTGTTCTGGCTGTTTCCATCACGTTGACGCCAGGGACAGTTGCGGTGGACAAATTAGGGAAAAATTTGCAAGTTCTGTGTCTTCATTGCCCGAAAGAGAATGAGTGGCAGTGGCGAAAGGATATTCGGGAAAAACTGGAAAATCTCCTGAAAGGAGGCACAAGGTGAGTTTTGAGGAAGTGGTCTTATGGATCTTGGCTATTTTAGGGGGTGCTTCTACCTTAAGGGCGATTTTGGGGCCCACAGCGTGGGATAGAATTTTGGGATTCAATCTCCTCTCTTCGAAGATGGTCATGATCATTGTCCTTTTTGCTCTTCTTCTTCAGAAATCATATTTACTCGATATCGCTTTAATTTATGCTCTTTTTGGCTTTGTAGGGACAGTGATGATAGCAAGGTTTGTAGAAAAAGGGGACAGGCTATGAGGGTACTTTTGGGGAACATCCTCATCGTCATTGCCCTGGGATTTATCGTGTGCGGAGTCTATGGTCTTTTTCGCTTTAGGCATTTTTATCCTCGTGTTTTAATCGCTTCCAAAGTAGACACCGTAGGGTTTATTACCCTAATGACAGGAATTATGGTGAAATCAGGGTTCAATTTCTTCACTCTGAAAGTACTCATCATCGTAGGGTTCTTCGTGCTCACCAATCCACTTGCTACCCATTCCATTGCTCGGTCGGCCTATAAAAGCGGGTATCCGCTCCCAGAGGATGATGCGTAAGTGGCCATCACGAACGTTTTTCTTTTGGTAATGGTGGTTTTAGCTTTTTTATCGATCCAAGTAAAGAAGCCCGAAACGGCAATAATTTACCTTGGTATTTTTTCGCTCCTTAACGCAATAGTGTATCTTTTCTACGGCGCTCCCGATGTATCTTTAGCCGAAGCCGTCATCGGGAGTGCTTTGGCAACCGTTCTCTATTTAATCGCTATAAAAAGATACAATCCTTCAAGAAATGGATTATCGGATGGGTATTTTCTCCGGTCTTTTAGGAATCGGTTTACTCGCTATCAAGAGGTATTCTGGGGTGGAATGTTTCTTCTTGTGGGTTTTGGGGTTCTGCGTACCTACTTAGACACGATGGAAGAGGTTGGAAAACCGGCGTGGGATTACTACGTTAGATTTTTTACCCCCGATACCGGGGCACGCAACGCAGTGACCGCAATTTACCTCAACTATAGAGTTTTTGATACCTTGTTTGAGGCCCTGCTTCTTCTTGTTGGTGTCATTGCGGTGATCTATTTCTCTTGGAGGGAAGAGGAATGGGAGAACCAGAAAAAAGAGTAACCCCTCACCCTCAATCTGAGATTGTAACGCGTATGATCGGTTTGCTCTACCCTTTTATCCTCCTTTACGGTTTTCACATCATCGTGAACGGTCACCTCACCCCCGGGG
>JBDIWM010000052.1 GCA_039638595.1 Atribacterota bacterium | reverse complement strand
AAACACCATCACAAGCTTCCTCACGTTCTCCTACCTCCTTTACCTTGTGAATTTAACTCAACCTCCCCGTTGGGGAGAGATTGGCCCAGGTCATTCTTTCACCGCACCCAGGGTAAGACCACGGACGATGTAACGCTGAATGAGGAAAGTCACAATAATGATGGGAATCACGTGCACCATAGAGGTTGCCGCCATCGCCTCCCAGCGAATTTGGGTATTTGACCAGTATTCAGAAATAGCAACCGGCAACGTTTTTGCATTCCTTCCGGTTAAAACCAGAGCAGCCAACAATTCATTCCAAGAAAACATGAAACTAAAAATACTCGTCGTAGCCAAACCCGGTGCTGCCAGGGGTAATGAAATGCGTACAAGTGACTGCAACCAGCTACAACCATCAATTAAAGCCGCCTCTTCGACATCTTTCGGAATACTGCGCAAGAATCCAGCCAAAATCCAAATCACAAATGGAAGATTGAAAGCAATATGAATAATAATAAGTCCCGCAGACTTATCAAGGAGTTTGAACGAACGCATGATGAGGTATAAAGGCACAATAACAGCTACAGGAGGCATCATTCTCACGCTAAGAATCCAAAATTCAATGTTTTTCTTTGCCGGAACAGGAAATCGGGCGATGCCGTACGCAGCCAGGACCCCAATTATCAAAGTAAAGAGAGTACTGATTAATCCCACTTTTAGCGAGTTCAGCAAGAAGGGGAAACGAGAGTTATTACCACTGAATTCGTGAATATAATTCTCAGCCCTTATTTTTGGCAACCAAACTGGCGGTATAGAAAAAATCTCCACTCGATCTTTAAAAGAGGTCAAAAAAAGCCACAAAATGGGAAAAATACTAACCATCACAAAAACTATGGCGAAAAAATAAATGAAAGCTTGAAACACCATCTTGCGAAAACGACCGTTATTCGTGGATTTCACCCCCCCGGTAAAAAATACGGATCAAGAGTTGACTAAGAATGGTAATCACGACCAAAACAATAATCGCCGCAGCAGAAGAATAACCAACATTGAAAAACTTAAATCCATGTCGATAAATAAAGAAGCTCATCGTTTCTGTGGCACTCCCCGGACCACCTTGAGTCGTTGAGTATACAAGATCAAAGAGGCGAAGGTTATCCATCATCCTCATCAAGATGACCACCATGGCTACATACTTGAGAGCAGGTAACTTCACATAACGAATAATTTGGTGCCACTTTGCTCCATCGACTGCGGCCGCGTCAAGGAGAGTGGTCGAAATTCCTGAAAGCCCAGCCAAGAAAACAACCGCGGTAAACGGTGTCCACTGCCAGACATTCACTAAAATCAGAGACCAAATTGCCGTATCAGCCGAGGCAAACCACGGTTGAAATCCAAGGCCTAACCATTCGCAAAGGTAGTTAGCTAAACCAAAGTTGGGATTGAAAATGTAAACCCAAACCAACCCCCAAACAACCGGAGTTACCATCATCGGAAGCATATAAACCGTCCTCAGGATTTCCATTCCCTTCAAACGTTTATCAAAGATTTCAGCCACCACATACCCGATGCCGAGTTCTAAAACAATGCTCACAAAAGCCACCCTCATGGTATTGTAGATAGACTTCAAAAAAAGACCATCCTGAAAAAGTCGAAAGAAATTACCCAAACCTACAAAAAGAGCCTTATACGGTCGAGCAAGATTCACATCTTTCCCGCTTAGTAAAACAGCGTAAACCATTGGATAAATAGACAAAAAAGCTAAGTACACCAACGCTGGTAAAAGGAGAAGCAAGCCAACTTTTTGTAACCTTGACAATCCTGATAGCCGCATCTTTTTCGCCCCAATATAGTATTTTCAGTGCGCAGCACTGCTGCGCACTGAAATTTCACAACCCATTCCTACTTCATTCGATAACCTGCTCGTTTCATTAACGTCGTTACATAATTTTGCACATCAGCCATAGCCTGTTCGACCGAGGTTTCTCCCTGAAGCGCTTCTGAGACCTTTAGACCAACTACATCGATAATCTCAAAACTTTCAGGAACACGGGGTCGACAGTCAACATAAGTCAGCGGTGCCGTTTCCAAAATGGTTGGGTACCATGGGTTACTTTGCGTCAATTCTGGATCTTGAGCCACGGAAATTCTGCTTGGGGGACCACCAGCTGCACAAAACTCGCGGTGAATTGCGGGGCTGCAGAACCATTTTATATATTCCCAAGCCAGCTCTTTGTTATTACTGCTCGATGCAATTCCCATTACCCATCCGCCAACCGGGGGTACGGGTTTAAGACCCTCCTTCGCTGGAAAAACAGTAGTACCAACTTTACCAACGATTTTCGAAATGTTCGGATCCCAATACATAGGTGTTCTTACCGTCCATGTTGAGGCCATAGCCACCTTACCTTGCTGAAACGCCGTGGCTCTTTCATCCCAAGCATAGTTTATAGCACCTGGAGGATTGTACTGGAGCATCTCCTGGAAAAATCGTACAACCTCTATGCTCTCTGGAGCGTCAAAAACTGGAGTCCAATTCTCTTCGGTAGACCCAGGATAAACTCCTTTGAAATACTTTCCACCAAAGTTCCAAATATACTCAAACCATGCCTGGCCAACTGGAGCACCTCTCTTATAATTCATTGCAATTCCGTAAACATCTGGAAAATTAGGGTTATTCGTAAAAAGCGCTGCTCTTTCTTTTAACTCCTCAAGAGTTCGTGGAGGAGTGACTCCTGCTTGCTCAAAAAGGTCCTTACGATAATGAGTCAGTACAAAGTAGAGGCCAAAAGGTAACCCGTACACTTTACCCTTCCACTTCCCAGCTTCGACCCCCACCGGGAAGTAATCATCCATCGCCATGAGGGCAGGGTCTTCTTTTGCGATGTACGATTCCAGTTCCTCCACAAAACCACCCTCCACAAACTCGCCAACCCAGGGAATATCATACACAATAACATCATAATCTCCAGTGCCAGCTGCCAGCGAGATTACCTCTTTTTCATGAGTTGCGTCGTAAGGATAGCTGTCCATAATCACCTTCGCACCGGTGACTTCTTCAAACTTCGCATTAATCTTTTCAAAAGCAGTTACAAACGGATCGGCAATCATAATCATGTGAAGGGTCTGACCACTAAATGGTTTTTCCTGAGCCAGAACCATACTCAAACCCAAAATAACCATTAACCCAACAATCCAAATTACCAAAAACCTTCTCATTTTCATGCCTCCTTTTCTCTCCATTCTTTTCAAAGCAGTTCCACCACCACGCAAGTGATCGAGAGACTCTATCCTCACCTCCCTTCATTTGTTCAATTCACGACCCAAAAGACGAGTCTGGTAGGTAAATCGATCTCCTCGATAAAGAGTATATGCCCGTTCAATGGCTCTTCCACTTTGCAAGTAGGAAATCCGACCCACAAGTAAACCAGGCGTACCTTCTACAACCTCAAGTAATTTCGCCTCTTTACCCGTAATTAACGTAGCCTCAACCGTTTCATAGGTTTCCCGAAACAAAAGTCCATACCTTTTTTCCAAAAAGTTATAGAGTGACTCTTCATCCAAACCTCTCCCTAAAAATCCAGGCACTAAATCCTCAGGCAAATAAATCTCACTAATTGCAACCGGTTCCTCATTAGCAAACCGTAGTCTCTTAAAAACAATCACCGGGCTATTTTCAGAAATTCCCAAATCCTGAGCAACGGACGGAGGTGGAAAAACTCTGGCAAACTCCAGAATTTTTGTTCCGGGAACCATTCCCCGAGACCGCATCTCCTCGGTAAAACTCGTAATCGTCCCAACGTAGTGAATAATTCGGTTTTTAGAAACAAAGGTTCCCTTACCAGGAATTCGAATGAGCATTCCTTTCCTGACCAGTAAATCGAGGGCTTGTCTTATGGTTGTACGACTTACGTTGTAAGTTTGTTGGAGTTCCTTTTCAGTCGGTAAAAAATCTCCCGTTTTCCACTTTCCATCTTCGATTGTTTTTCTTAAATTCTCCTCAATCTGGTAATAAAGCGGCACTCCTCGTCTTCTGTAAACGCTCAATGTTCAACACGCCTTTCTCCCATCTCTTTCGGAATTATAAAATAGCTACCCAAAAAATACAATATTGTAATGTTACAATATTATTATCTTTATTGAAGCGATTCTACCTCAACCTTTAAACAGCAAAAATGCATCAAAGTGGAACCATGTCAAAAAACAGACCCAGAAAAACCTTCCTTACAGGGTCAAAAAACGGAAATTTTCTCATCTCAACTGAATTACCGTTCATCCAGAAAACGATTTTGCAAACAGCTGAATAATTCAAAAACCGAAAAAAGCCAAGCTTCCCGTCGCTTAAACTACAAAATAAATCCCTTTTTTAAAGCCGATAAGGGAGAACGGAATTGCGGCTATCTTCTTAGAGATGATATTCAATTTGCTGGGGACTCCGAACGAAACCTTCTTTAGGAACCATTGCTTTGGCTCCGGAAAGGGATTAAAAGGGCAGGCGAATCAGGTCATCACTAAACCCTGGTAACAAAGGACCCGCGCTGAGGATTGGAAATACCACCCCTCCATACAATCATGGTGATGGTTCCTTCCTGAAAGGGGACCACTTCCCTAAAAACTAAAAAGACCTCGATTAGAAACCATCACCTCCTCTCCATGCAGAGGATTCAAGAAAAAGAGTTACGAATAAGCCAGAAGGTATAAGGATGGACCGGATTGACAAAAACCGAATCAACTGGTCCTTTCTCCACAATCTTCCCCTCCTGCATGATGCACACCTCATGAGCTATGGCTCTCACCAGCGCCAGGTCATGGGAGATCAAAAGATAACCCAGGTTACCGGCATGCTGATACCTTTTGAGAAGCTGGCAAATAGAAGCCTGCACAGAAGGATCAAGAGAAGAAGTCGGTTCATCAAGGATGAGCACAAGTGGCTTAACCGAAAATGCCCGAGCCAGAACCACCCGCTGAATTTGTCCACCACTCAACTCATGGGGAAAACGTTCCAACCATTCGGCATCGATATCCATTAGCGGCAAAAACTGGTCCAGAAAACGTTCTTCGTCCTCTTTTCCCCGCACCAGTCGATGAATCCGTACTCCTTCAAGCAAACTTTCCCGAATGGTCAATAACGGATTGAGTGCGCTCAAAGGATCTTGAAAGACGATTTGCACCAGGCAATGAAAACGTGTCTTCTCCCGAGGAGAAAGGTGAAAAATGTTTTTCCCTTCCCATCGAACCACCCCCAAAGAGGGTCGAAGTAACCCGACACCGATTCGGGCTAAGGTTGACTTTCCACAGCCACTCTCCCCCACAAGGCCAGTGATTAAACCCTGTTGAATCGTCAATGATACCCCCTGTAAAGCCCACTTTGGATTCTTGGGAACGCCAAAAAACTTACTCACCTGTTCAAACAACAACATATGGACAACGCACCCATCGGTTCGCAACGATTTCCAAAAGTTCAGGGTGAACGACTGCACAGTCGGGACGAGACTGGAAACAACGGGGATGGAATGCACACCCCAATGGTCGATGGGTAAAAGAAAAACTGCCCCCAGGAATGGGAATCATACCATTTTCCGGTAACGACCGAAAAAGAGCAATGGTATAAGGATGAAGTGGCCGAGAGAAGACCAGTTCACTTTCCCCTATTTCCACAATCTCTCCAGCGTACATCACCATCACCCTTCGAACCAGCTTTCTCAAGACGAGGTAATCATGGCTGACGATCAGTAATGCACTTTTTGTTGCGGTCATCATAGTCTGAAACGTTTCGACGATACGCATCCTTAAGGCCGCATCCAAACCTTTGGTCGGCTCATCGGCAAGAACCAGAAGAGGAACAGTCATCGACCCCATAGCGACAAGAATTCGTTGTTGCATTCCCCCACTCAGCTGGTGAGGATAAAGGAAAAGCACTTGGTCCGGGTAGGAAAAACCAAGACGTTCCAAGAATGTTCTGACTCGCTCCTGTTTCAATTTTGGGAGCAAAGTTCTTCCTGACTCCCAAAGATGAGTTCGTATTTTCATGAGAGGATTAAGAGACGTACCAGGACTCTGCGGTACGAAACCTATCCAAAATCCTCGTACGGTGTTCATTTCTTGTTCCGAAAGAGTAAAAAGGTCACGACGATCAAAAAGAACCGTTCCCGAGACCACAGCGTTACGGGGCAAAAGGCGAAGAAGTGCCAGGAGCACAACCGATTTCCCACATCCACTTTCACCCAGAATTCCCACCGACTCTCCCCTTTCGATCTGGAACGACACTTCCTGCACGATACGCAAAAGTCCCGAAGACACACGAAAACTAACCTGTAAACCATGGACCACAAGAAGGCTCATCTTAAAAGCGGCGATCGCACAAAACGGACGTCGAACATGTCACGCAATCCTTCACCGAGGAGATTGGCACCCAGCGCCACCATTGTCACGGCCACTGCCGGAAGAAAAAAAAGATGGGGATAACTTAAAAGGTATGGCCGAGCATCGCTCAGCATCATTCCCCAATCAGGAAAGGGAGGCTGAATTCCCATACCAATGTACCCCAGGGTAGCCAGCTCAATCATAAACCCGCCAAAGCGAAAGCTCCCCCAAACCGTCAATGTGGGAACAAGGTTTCGCAAAATGTGCCTATATAGGATGTACCCTGTACCGGCTCCCAATACTTTAGCCCCTTCCACGAAATGACTCGAACGTAAAAAGAGTGCTTCACCCCGGATAATTCGAGTTAAACCCACCCAACCGAACAAATTCAGCGCCAAAAATAATGAACCCATACCTGGAGGGAAAATCCCAACCAGAGCCAGCGTCAAGAGTAAATCGGGAATGCCAAGAAATAGGTTCACTACCAGAGAAATCAACTCATCCACCCAACCTCCCAGATACCCGGCAAGCATCCCTAGAACAGTTCCCACCGTCATGGTAATCGCCACACTCACACTGGAAACCAAAATGGCTACCCGACCCCCGTAGAGCATACGGCTCCAAAAATCGCGGCCCAACGCATCGGTTCCTAGGAAATGTTGACCATGAAATGGGGGAAGGAAACGCCTGGTTACATCCACCTCCAAAGGTGAAAACGGCGCCAAAAACGGAGCCAAAACCGTCAGACTCACCATTCCCAAAATGAGCACTCCTCCCGCAGTAGCAGTTGGGTTGAAGCTGCATTTCCTTTTCATGTTCACTCCCCATCCGAATCAACCCGGGGATCGAGAAAGAAATAGAACCAATCAATCAGTGCCTGGAAACCGACGTAGGCTAAACCTAAAATGAGCACAAAAGCCTGAATAACCGGAAAATCCCGATCAGAGATGGAAGTAATAAGAAGTCGCCCAACCCCGGGCCAAGCAAAAATCGTTTCCACAATTGGTGCCCCACCGAAGATACCCCCCAAGTACAGCCCAAGAAGAGACAGAACAGTTACAAAACTATTGGCGCAAGCACGCTTGAGCGTCACCCAAACGAGTGCAAGCCCACGAGACCGAGCTGCTAAAACATAGTCACTCCCCAACGCCTGGAGTAGATGAGCCCGCAGAAGACGCATAACCACCACACTAAAACCACTTCCTCCCACCAGAGCGGGAAGCACGAGATGTCGCCAAGAACCCATACCACTTGTGGGAAAAATGCGCCAGCGCTCAGCAAAAAGCACCATTAACATTGTTCCCAGAAAAAAGGTTGGTAAAGAACGCAAGAGAAAAGAAAAAATTCGTCCCAGATGATCAAGAACACCACCCGCATAGACAGCCAAAATAACTCCACCAAACAAGCCAACCAGCAGGGAAAAAAGAAGAGTGACCATGGAAAGGAGGAGGGTCGCCGGAAGTCGTTCTCGAATCTCCATGATAACCGGTCTACGACTCACATACGACCGACCAAAATCTCCTCGGAAAACCTGTTGCATCCATCGCACGTATCGAACAGGAAGAGGTTGATCAAAACCAAGCTGAGCCCGAAAAACTGCGATCTCCTCAGGAGTGGGATGAAAAAGGCCTTCTTTTTGGAGAAGAAGTTCGACGGGGTCACCTGGCATAACCTCCTGTAACCCAAACGCCACAAGGGTGACCCCAAGAACGACCACACCAGCCTGCACCACGCGTCGACTAATAAAATTACGCCTCATTCCGGTTGGTTTGCTTATTCAAGGTATGCCCTCCACAACGTCACGTCATAACGTTTTCCCATGGCATGGAATCCCTTCAGGCGCCTGTGGTAAGGAAGAATGTCGACATTGTTAAATAGAGGAATCCAGTGATATCCGTCCCGAGCCAATTCCTGAACTCTTCGATACATATCAAAACGTTTCTCCATGTCCATTTCCCGACGAGCAGCAAGAATTAATTCATCGGCTTCGGCATTCTGAAAGTTTAGATGGTACTCCACGTTTCCCGCGCCATTGCTCAGTACATACCAGGTAAAAATGGTATTCGGCTCGGCGCTGGGCAAACCCTGATTACGCATGGCGATTTCGTACTCTCCGGCTTTCATGGCTTCGTTGAATGCTCCGCCTTCCAAAATCTGAATATTCGCGTCAATCCCGATTTCCTTGAGCACGCTCTGGATGTACTCCGTCTGTTCTTTGTAAGGGTACCGTTGCAGCGACCAGGAAGGAAAGATAAACCGTGCCGATACTCGTCTATCTCCCAAAACTTCCCGAGCCAGCCTTTTTGCCTCTTCGGGATTATACTCCGCTGGGAGCGGCACGTGGAAAGGTGATGCGGAGCTCAGAATACTTCCCAGTACTTCTCCATATCCATAGTATAACTCATTAACGATGAAATTCCGGTCAATGATGAGACTAATGGCCTTTCGTAAACGAACATCGTTAAAGGGAAAACGGGTCCCATTAATGAAAAGATAGTGAGCAATAGTACTCGGTGCTACCTCCACGACAAATCGTTCATCTTTAAGCAGTTCCATCGCTAGATTGGGAGTCAGGCTCCCAATATCGATTACTCCAAAAATTTCCTCCGTTTTGAGGGCAGCAAAACGCGTTTCTGCTTGAGGAATTACTCGTACCACAACCGGCGAAACTGCTTTTTCTCCCCAGTACTGTTCAAAAGGTTCCAAACGACAGTACTGGTCTTTCCGATGTTCGACCAAACGGTATGGACCGGTACCCAACGGAAAACCATTGAAGAAGCCATCGTCCCGGAAATTCGACGGACTGAACATGGCACTCCCGAAGTTCACCATCAGAAAAGGTAATGCCGCTACAGGTTCTTCAAAAACGAGGCGCACCGTATACTCATCGACCGCCACAACCTCTTTAAGACCCGGATAAGTTTCATGAATCCGGAAAGGGTAAAAGGGAGAATTGGCCGGACTGATTTTTTGATACCGTTCAAAATTCGCCACCACGGCCTGCGCATCGAAAGGGGTTAAATCATGAAAGAGAACCCCTTGACGAAGATGAAACGTCCACACTCGACCATCCTCACTGGTTTCCCACGACGTGGCCAAAGCCGGCGCTGGCCAACCCTCTTCATCCCTTGTAACCAGGGGTTCCCATACGTGGAGAAGCGTTGATGTGTAGTACGGGTCGTTCTCACCGGGAACAAGGTCTCGATGCCCGGCAATAAGCACATCTGACCTCTGTTCGGCTGCCATACCGCACTGAACCACAAGCAAGGCCATAAAAAAAACAAAGAACACTGAAAACATCACATGCCGTAAGCGGGATACAAACACTTTCTGACACCTCCTGTCTCTCGCAAGAGAGTAGTCATTTTCCGCCTTCAGGCCGGTCTCCTGGCTTGAGGGTCCAAACCTACTTGGCTCGCCTTCCCGGCAAAACCCCAGTGGCAGAGTGAGCCGTTCGTCCCCTCTCACAGTGGCGGGACCACACCGGATTCGCACCGGTTTCCCGAACACCCGAAAGCTCTTTTCGCATTATAAAGGGAATCTGGCAGTACGTCAAGGAGTACTTTAGCTCCGGTTCCAGTCCCCATCGAAAAAAAATGCCAAACTCATGAGTGAAACGATTGCCTTCTTATTCTGGACATGAGCAGTTTCAGGTCGGTCGTTGGTTCTTGACAGGTGAAATGCTGGCAGAGGTAAAAAGTTGGTTCTCCAGCGATACTCCGAAAATCGAGTCCCTCGGGAAGAAAATTCCAGGGAGGGCTAGAACAGTCATCTTCAGGAAGAAAGAGGAAAAAGGACAGTTCGTGCTTGAGGATTTCCAAAATGGAGGGAAGCTGAGGGTGATGGCGCGGAGCAACGAGTACCATCTGCAAACCCGGCCGAAGAAGGGAAAACACGGTCTGAGCAAGATACGTATACCCCAGGGGATTCCTCTCAAAAAGCGGTGATATTCGGTCAAGCATCTGGGATACCCGGTTCTCCAGGTCCGCGCGAAAAAGGAGCCGACTCAGGCGCAGGCAATTTTCAATCGCTACGGAATTTCCAGAGGGAATTGCCCCATCGTGCAGAACCCGAGGCCGAAAAAGGGGAGTCGAAACCCCAGAAGGAGTAAAGAAAAACCCTCCCTGAGGGTCGAAAAACAGGTCAAGCGTTCTTTCGGTAAGACGAAGTGCACCTTGAAGATATCGTTCTTCCAGGGTTGCCCGATACAGTTCAAGAAGACCAAAAGTAAGGAAAGCGTAGTCATCCAGGTATCCTGGAATAGCTGGTTCTCCGGTGAAAAGGTGGAAAAGATGACCCGAAGAGTCAACCATGACGTCGAGGAAAAAGTCTGCTGCGTTTTTAGCCCGAAGAAGGAGAGTATCATCATGGAAATAGAGGGCAGCTCGAGCTAAAGCCCCAATCATGAGGCCGTTCCAGTCAGTGAGAATTTTTTCATCTCGAGAAGGACGAGGTCTCTGAGCACGGTAATCAAAGAGCTTTTTTCGACCTTCCTCTATCATTTGTCGGAAAACTCCCTCTGGATACCCGAACTTTTCGGCCCAGAAGGAAAGACTATGGCGTCGATGGAGGATATTTTTCCCGCGCGAATGGGGAAAGTTACCCTCCTCGCGCAAAGAAAACACCTGTTCAAAAATTGGACTGAGCGTTTCTCCAAGGATATCCCGAACTTCCTTCAAGGTGAAAAGGTAAAAGGCTCCTTCCCCTTCGGGGCTATCAGCATCTTCGGCTGCGTAGAAAGATCCCTGGGGAGCCGTCAAAGAGTCAAAGACATAGGTAAAAATTTCCCTTACCACATCCTGGTACTCCGGTTTTCTGGTAAGGGCAAAGGCTTCGATGTACGCTATGGCCAAAAGCGCCTGGTCGTAGAGCATTTTTTCAAAGTGGGGAACAAGCCAGCGGGAGTCGGTAGCATAACGGTGGAAACCAAAACCGACCTGGTCAAAGATACCTCCGTCTCGTAAGGCTTCCAGGGTCCTTTCAGCGATGGTCAGGGCTTTTTGATCCTGCCACTCTCGGAAAACCCGCAGAAGAAAAAGAATATTATGAGGAAGAGGAAACTTTGGTTGTCCCTTAAGGCCTCCCCATTCTCGGTCACTGGCAATCCAGAGAGCATCGAAAGCTTTGCGTAAGAGTGCTTCTTCAAAAACCCTGTTCCCATGACCCTCCAAAGGAGAAGAAGAAACCAGGGTGGAGACTTCCTGCGTCGAAGTTTCAATGCGCTGACGCTCGTTCTTCCATACTTTCTGTACCCACATGATGAGTTCCTTCATTCCCAGAAGTCCAAAGCGGGAATACGGAGGGAGATAGGTGGCAGCAAAAAAAGGGGTCCCTTCTGGAGTCATGACCACAGAAAGAGGCCAGCCGAGCGAATCGGTAAAAAACTGTGCTGCGGTCATGTAAATGTGGTCGATATCAGGACGCTCTTCACGGTCCACTTTAATCGAAATGAAAGTATCGTTCATGAGCCGGGCGATTTCTTCGTTTTCAAAGGTTTCCTCAGCCATTACATGACACCAGTGACAGGTTGAGTACCCAATGGAAAGGAATACAGGGCGATCGAGTTCTTTGGCTCGAGAAAAGGCCTCTTCGCTCCAGGGATACCAATCAACCGGTTGAAAGGCGTGCTGCTTGAGGTACGGACTTTTTTCGGCAATCAAACGATTCGGTTTCCGCTCGGTCATGTTCACCCACCTCTTTCGCTTTTCAAACCATACCGAGCGGACGATATTCCTCAGAAAAGGTACTTCATACAGGAAATGTTATCTTTTCTCAATCTATCAGTTCACCGTGCGAAAGGGAGGCGAAATCCTCAAACCCCTGATCTAAGAAATCCTTGCAGCTCAAGGGCTGCAAGGGCTGAGAAGGTAGCGTACCCTACAAGCCTTCTTGGGATCGGGTCAGGCACGTGGCATCTCGGTTACATGCAGCGGCGGCCTGACTCCCAGGGCGCGGAATGCCACCTCAGCGCTAC
>JBDIWM010000051.1 GCA_039638595.1 Atribacterota bacterium | reverse complement strand
GAGTTAATGATCGCTTCCACCCTCTTCAGACTTTTTTCTCCATCAATCTGGGAAATACTCCCACGAAGATTCCCCGGAAGCATATGCATAATCTCTTCCAGCGAACCAAGGCTCCGCACTCGTCGCAGTTCCTCCAGGAAATCCGAGAGATCGAGTTCTTCTCTTTCAACCTTTTTTTCAATCTTTTTAACCTCTTCCTGAGTCATAGCCTTTTCAATCCGCTCAATCAACGTTAATGTGTCTCCAAGGCCCATTATTCGGCTGGCCATGCGATCTGGACGAAACATTTCAAGCTGGGTAACCTTTTCACCAACTCCCACAAACTTCACCGGCCAACCCGTTTGAGCAACGATGGAGAGCACCGCACCACCCCGGGCATCCGTGTCCACCTTAGTGAGAATCATTCCGGTCGGATTGACCCATTCCCGGAATGCCTCTGCCACTCGAACCGCCTCCTGCCCAGTAGTGGCATCGAGCACCAGAAGCACCTCTTGCAACGTTTCCTGGGTTACAAGCTCTTTCAACTCCTGTAATAAATCCTCCTCGACATGCAATCGTCCAGCTGTATCCACCAGAACCACATCAAGACTCCTCTCCCGTGCGAAAGTCCGCGCCGCCTGTACCACCTTCAGAGGAGTTATCTCCCGGGGCGAGTCAAAAAACTCCAGCTTCCCCGTTTGTGCCAGAATTCGCAACTGTTCTTTCGCTGCCGGACGACGGGTATCAGTAGAAACAAGCAGCGGGAAAAATCCTCGCTCTTTCAGAAAAACCCCCAACTTCCCACAAGTGGTGGTTTTTCCTGAACCCTGCAATCCGACAAGAACCACAAAAGCAGGTAAAGCTGAGGAAATGTGAAGTTCCTGAGCCTCTCCTCCCAGGATCTTACGAATTTCATCCCACATAATTTTGATAATCATCTCTCCTGGTGTCACACTTTGGAGAACCTCTTTCCCTACCGCCCGTTCTCTCACTCGTGCCACCAGATCCTTAACCACTTTATAGTGCACGTCCGACTCAAGAAGCACCATCCGCAGGTCCTTTAAGACGGCGTCGACTTCTTGTTCAGACAACTTTCCTTTGCTGCGCAATTTCTTGAAAATACTGGAAAATTTCTCCGCTAAGGTCTCAAACATTCCATGAACCTCCTCAAAGAACATATAAGATGATAATCACAATCCCCACCGGTGTCAAGAAAGAGAGTTCCACATCGCCACCATACGAATCCTTTTCAAACACCGTCGACTTTCCAAATCCGAAATTCAAAGAAGAAGGAAATAAAATGATTTCTTCTCGGTTTTTCAACTTTAAATTGAGGAACGGGAGGTGGACACATGCCCCGGGCTATATATCAGGGAACGGTTATTGCCGAGAGCAACCAAACCATTCTCCTTGAGGGAAACCACTACTTTCCTCCTGCAGCCGTGAAGCAGGAATACCTCGTACCCAGTGACCACAAAACGGTTTGCCCCTGGAAAGGAGAAGCGAGTTACTACCACGTCAAAGTAGGCAACGCCGTGAGCGAAAATGCAGCCTGGTACTATCCACATCCTAGAGAAGCAGCCCAGCAAATCGCGGGATATATCGCATTCTGGAAGGACGTAAAAGTCGAACCATAGGCGAAAAATATTTCCTATCCACCGAGAAGAACAATTCAAGCAGAAAAGAAATCTCGCTGAGTAGCGATTTTATGCACAACCTCCAGCGTAAAATTGATGTCATCGTCACGGTGTTCAAGGGAAAGAAACATTGCCTCAAAAGGAGACGGAGGTAAGTATACGCCACGGTGGAGCATCTCATGGAAAAACCAAGCATAACGCTTGCGGTCCGTTCGAAGGGCGCCAATGTCATCATGAACAGTCTCCTGGTTAAAAAAGAGAGTCAACATGCTCCCTATCTGGTTTACATGCACTGGTATCCCTACATCTTGAAAAATCGATTCCATTCCCAGCGCAAGACGTCGTGCTTTGTGTTCCAGTTCCCGATAAACCTCAGGATGGTCCTTAAGATACGTCAGGACAGCGTATCCGGCACTTAAGGTGAGGGGGTTCCCGGAAAGGGTCCCGGCCTGGTACACTTTTCCCTCGGGAGCAACGTGCTGCATGATTGCCCGCCGACCACCATACACTCCCACCGGAAGCCCTCCTCCGACGATTTTTCCTAAGACCGTAAGATCAGGAGTAATCCCATAGTACCCCTGTGCTCCGGAATAGGAAATCCGAAAACCGGTAATGACTTCGTCGAAGATGAGCAGAGTCCCATATTGAAGGGTAATTTGGCGTAACGTTTCTAAAAATTCCCTCCTGGGTATCACCACTCCCATATTTCCCGCTACCGGTTCCACAATGACCGCAGCGATACGCTCTCCCCATCGGGAGAATGTCTCTTCAACTTCCTCGATATGGTTGTAGGAAAGGAGAATAGTGGTTTGAGCGAATGCTTCCGGAACTCCCAAAGAATCAGGAACACCCAGAGTCAAAAGGCCTGAACCCCCCCGAACGAGAAGGCTGTCTACATGGCCGTGGTAACATCCACTGAATTTTACTATTAGTGTTCTTCCAGTATAACCCCTGGCCAGACGTAGAGCGCTCATCACCGCTTCGGTTCCAGAGCTGGTGAACCGGACCATCTCGGTCGAAGGAAGAGCTTCGCAGATTCTTTCTGCCATCAGCACCTCAAGCTCATGACAGGTCCCAAAACTCGTTCCGCGCCGAACCTGACTCTCAATTGCCTCCACCACCACAGGATGCGCATGCCCCAAGATGATTGCCCCCCAGGACATGCAGTAATCAAGATAACTCCGCCCTTCTACGTCAAGCAGATGACTCCCTAGTGCTCGATCGACAAATATTGGCATACCTCCTACGGCCCGAAATGCCCGGACCGGGCTATTGACACCTCCAGGTATAACTTGTTGAGCCCGTGCAAAGAGTTCCTGGGAATTCACTCTTTTTCCCCCTTCCACGATGTACCCCATCGTTCCAAAATGTCTCGGTAGCGACGCTTTTTCTCTTGAAGAGGTATACCCGCTTCTTTGAGCATCCGACGTTCTTTCTCAAGAACCTGAAGCACTTCGCCAAGACCTTGAGGAAAATTGCCCTCCAGCCATTCTCGAATAAAGCGAACCAGAAAAGGACTTTTTCCTTCACTGGTAATGGCGATACAAATGCCCTCCCATTCAAAAACCGCGGGGGTCAAAAATGACGAACATTGGGGACAGTCCACCACATTACAGAGTACCCCTCGGGCTTTGGCCTCTTGGGCCACTTCCCGATTGACCGCTGGATTATCAGAAGCAGCAAACACCAAGAAAAAACCTTTTACGTCTCCCTCCTGATATGACCGCCTTCTCCAGACTATTTTTCCTTCGCGGACGAGCGCCGTCAACCCTTTAGTAAGCGCAGGAGATACCACTGTGACTTCTGCCCCAGCCTGGAGGAGTCTCTGGACCTTTCGCTGTGCCACCAATCCTCCACCAACCAGAAGACAAGGTTTATGCGATAAAGAAAGCACTACCGGATATCCTTCCATTGTGCCACTTCTCGTGCATAGTAGGTAATGAGCAAATCGGCACCAGCCCGCTTTATAGCCGTCAAAAGTTCAATAACTGTCGATCTCTCCTCGAGAAACCCGTGTTGGGCAGCAACTTTCACCATGGCATACTCTCCACTCACGCTGTAGGCTGCCACGGGAACCTGAAAATGTTCCCGTATCTCTCGAATCAAATCGAGATAAAAAAGGGCCGGCTTGACCATCACCACGTCTGCACCTTCTTCGACGTCAAGCGCTACCTCTCGAATTGCCTCCCGACGATTTCCAGGGTCCACTTGGTAAGAACGGCGATCCCCAAATTGGGGTCGGGAACAAGCAACTTCCCGAAAAGGACCGTAAAGTGCCGAGGCGTACTTCGCGCTATAAGCCATAATGGGAATATGAGCAAAGCCAGCTTCATCAAGACGACGACGAATCGCCCGAACCTGACCATCCATCATGCTTGAAGGCGCCACCATATCGGCCCCAGCTCGAGCATGAGAGAGGGCAATTTCAGCCAAAACTGGAAGCGTCGCTCCATTGTCCACCCGTTCCTTCACCACAATGCCACAGTGCCCGTGCGTTGTGTAACCACATAGACATACGTCCGTGATATAGAACAGAGAGGGAGCAACCGATTTCCCAATCCGAAGTGCCTGTTGTACCACCCCATCTTCCCGATACGCCCCTTCTCCGTTGGGACCTTTTTCCTTCGGAATTCCAAAAAGGAGCACCATTCGTATACCCAGCGAAACAATTTCTTCCAAAATTTTGGGAAGCATTGGAAGAGAAAAACGTTCCATTCCTGGAAAAGCAAAGATGTTTCCCGCCATACTCTCCTCTTCGACCACAAAAAGCGGGAAAATCAGGTTATCCCTGTGAATTCTATGTTCTCGGAGCGCCTCCCGTAACACCGAATTCATGCGTAACCGCCGCATGGAAACGTCCATTTTTACCTCCATCTTGCTAGAAGTGCTTTTTCAACTCCCTCCAGGGTATACTCTTCAGGAAGGTCCACAACGTGAAAACCCCTCCTGTGGATGAAACGTGCGGTGGTCGGTCCTATAGCCACAAGGTAAACCCCATTAAGAAGTGCTCGACTCTCTTCCAGCATTTCTTCCAAGTACTGAAAGGAGGAAGGACTGGAAAAAACCACTGCATCGACTCCACTCCGGAGAACCACTCTTATTCGGTCTTTTACCTCCCAGTTCGGAAGACTCCGATAGAGAGCGATTTTTTCCGTTCTATACCCTTTCTCGGCAAGCACCTTACTCCCTTCTTCACCGCCAATCTGAGAAGTCAGGATGAGGGCTAATTTCCCCCTACCCTCTGGTAGCACCTCAGAAAGGGCAGAAGCCGTAAAAGAAGAAGGGAGATAATCGGGATAAAGACTCATGGATTCGAGCTCTTGAGCGGTTTTTCTCCCCACGGCTGCCAGAGAAATGCCAACAAGATTTCGCATATCAAAACGGTAAGACTGCATAAAACTTCGAAAGGCCATCACAGCATTTTTGCTACTAAAAAAAAGCAGATGACACGATGGAACCTTCTGATAGAGTTCCTCAAGGCTTTGGTGATCAAACTCGATACGCACCGTAGGGTAGCGGAACACCTCTGCTCCCAGCGTAGAGAGGGAGGGAAAAGCAAAGGAATCCATGGTTGTTCCGGTGACCAAAATCCGCTTTCCAAAAAGAGGTCGCTTTTCCCAAAAAGAGAGATATTCCCGCAAGGAAACCACTTCCCCCACAACGAGAACCAGAGGATTTCGAAAACCAGCTCTTTCTGCTTTCTCAGCAATATCACCAAGAGTTCCCACCAAAACTCGCTGTCTCGTTGTCGCTCCTTCCATAATGAGCGAAGCAGGAAGTGAAGTTGGTTTTCCCCATTTTTGGAACCCCTCGGTGAGTGTTCTCAGATTCTTCGCCCCCATGAGGACTACGATAGTTCCCGAAAAACGCGCCATAGCTTCCCATTCAAGATTCTCCGGGTCATGTCCTGAAACCACCATGAAAGAAGTACTCACCCCCCGGTGAGTAAGAGGAATACCGGCTAGAGCCGGTACGGCAAGAGCTGAACTCAACCCAGGAACCACTTCCACCTCGATGCCCTCTCGAATTAAGGAGAGGACTTCTTCTCCACCCCGACCAAAAATGAACGGATCCCCTCCTTTGAGCCGTACTACCCGTTTCCCCTCTTGCGCTTTTTTCTTGAGGAGTTCTTGAATGGCTTCTTGAGGAAAGGGGTGATTTTCAGGTTCTTTCCCCACGTCAATGCATTCAGCCCCGTGAGGGAAAAGCGATACTATAGCCTCCCCAACCAGGCGGTCATAAACGATGACTTCAGCGTTTTGCAAAACCTCCCAGGCTTTCCGGGTGATCAGTGTCGGATCACCAGGTCCTGCCCCTACAATGTACACTTTTGCCTTCATGACGCTCTACCCCGAATTAACTGTACAAGTGACTTTGCCAGGGAACCCCGTTCTTCTAATGGTCCCTCCAAAGAGGCTTTTTTCACCTCTTTTCCATATGCCACCATGCCAAGAAGCCTCATCCATCCATTCTCTACCGTAGCCAATGCTCCTACTGGAACCCGACATCCTCCCCCAAAAAATCTCAGGAAATCACGTTCCGCCTCTACGGCGCATGCCGTTTCTCGATGGTTGATCGCTCTCACCATCTCCTCTAATGGCTCGTTCTCCCTTCCTTCTACCACAATTACTCCCTGCCCCACGGCGGGAACGAACATATCGGGAGAGAAATACTCTACAATATATCTCTTTTCTCCCAGACGTTCCAATCCTGCCGCCGCCAAAACCAGAGCATCCACCTCTCCTGCCTCCATTTTCCGAACACGGGTCGGAACGTTACCCCGTAACGGTACAACTTCAAGGTCGGGCCGTAAGGCTTCAATCTGAACCCTACGACGCACACTGGACGTCCCAACTACAGCACCACAAGGAAGCGCCGCAAAATCCAACCCACTTCTGGACAACAGCACATCCCGGGGATCCTCTCGCTCGAGTACGGCAAACAGGGTAAGACCTGCAGGCAGGTCCACCGGTAAGTCCTTGAGGCTGTGGACAGCAAGATCCACTTCTCCCTTAAGGAGCGCTTCCTCCAACTCCTTCACGAACATTCCCTTCGTGAAGACCATTTCCGGGTCCTCACGAAGACGATCCCCACTGGTCCTGATGACCACGACTTCCCATTGTGTCTCTCGGTACAGCTGGGAAAGTCTTTCCACTACCTCTTGGGTTTGACGAAGAGCCAGAACGCTTCCCCGGCTACCAACTCGAACAACTTTTTTTTCTCGCACCGTTCTGATGTGCTCCCTCACTTCCATTTTGAAACACGGTTTTCATACGAACCAGAAAACGTCGGTTTGCCCTGAGGACAGCTTCCACCACCCGATCCCGGTCTTTTGGTCCCAAACACGGCATATGTCGAAAAAGCCGCGACAACTCCTCCACAGCTATTTCCCGAAAATCTTTCACCGAGGCTTCAAAAAGTTGATCCCATTCTAAGGAACGACGAAAGGTCCTGACCGCTTCCTCAATCATCGCCTCAACTCTCCCTATGTCCTGCATTCGTCGGTGGCGATTTTCTCGTGCCACCTCTTCCAAATCTTCCAGAGTATAAAGATACACTCCCTCCAAGGTGGCAATCTCTGGATCGATATTCCGAGGTAAACCGAGGTCAAGGAGAAACCGAGGCGCTTCAGACCAAACCTTTTGAAATGACCGAAATTCCACCGTATAGTGAGGTGCTTCGGTGGCGCTGGCAAGGAGATCACAACCCTTGAGGCGCTCATATTTCTCCTGATAGGGGAAAACCTGGATATCAGGAAACTCTTTTTTCAGGAGTAGCGCTCTTTCTGGGTTTTTGCTCGAAACACGTACCTCTATTATTCCGCGTTCCAAAAGATACGTAAGAAGCAATCTTCCCATTTCCCCAGTTCCAATGAGAAAAACTCGCTTCCCCCGCAAACTTCCCAAAAAACGCTCCGCAAACTGCACCGCCAGAGATGGAATGGATAAAGACGCACTCCCTAAGGATGTCTCAGCACGAACCTTTTTTCCCAAGGTAATAGCCCGTAAGAAGAGTCGATTGAGGTCTTTACCACACCTTCTTTCTTCTCGGGCTTTTTCCCAGAATCGTTTCACCTGTCCCAGAATTTGATGTTCTCCCAGAGCAAGCGATTCTAAACCACAGGTGACACGAAAAAGACGTCGTACCACATCCTCCCCAGAAAGACAAAGCAAAAAATCCCGTGGAAAATCGGGAAACATGGTCTCTTTAACCATCGCCACTTCCTCTTTTGAGCTCACGAAGTATACCTCACGGCGTTGACAGGTTGAAAGTACCACCATTTCCCTCACCGCACCAAGAGGCCATAGCACCTCTTGAAAGCAGTACCGTTCTCTCACCGCAAGAGGCGTTTTCTCATCCATTCCAACCATCCAAAGTTCCTTAAGAACCATAAAGCTCACCCAACCGCTCAAGGAGCGTATCAAACCCATGAAATACGTTCTCTTTTATCTTTTGCGCATGTCGAACAAGGATAAAGGCAATACCAAGGGACTCGGCTGCCTCAATCTTCTGGAGGAGCCCACCTTCCCGACCACTCTCTTTACTCACCACCACCTCAGCCCCGAATTCCTGGAAAAGGACACGATTGAGCTCTGTACTCACTGGACCGAGGATGGCCACCACTTCTTTAGGGGTCAGACCGAGCTCTTCACAACGTTTCAAAGAACGACTCACCGGAAGTACGCGCACTCGTATTTTTTTCCCCTCTTCTTTGAGCCTGACAAAAGGAGCCAAATGTGTACTACCAATGGTAAGAAAAATCCTTTGATACGGGACAAGTGCCTGCAAAGCCTCAGCAGGATTTTTTACCTGGATCACGAAAGGAGGAAGTTCAACCTGGGGCCTCTGGTAGAGAAGATATGGAACTCCCAGTTCTAAAGCCACTTCCCGAGCCACATGCTTAATCGTTTCCGCAAAGGGATGCGTGGTATCAACAACTACCTGAACCTTCTTTTCTTGTATAAAACTCCGTAACCTCTCTGGAGAAAATGGTCCCACTTGCGCTGGAATCCCATTCGGCACAAAATTCAGGCCAAATTCATACGCTACACTCAACCATACCGGATATCCTCGCTCATGGAGCATTTGAGCGAATACCCTTCCTTCAGTTGTGCCGCCCAGAATGAGAATCACAGCCGGTACCCTCGAGGAGTAACCATATAGGAGTTTGCCATGAAAGTCCTCTCACTTCCCACGATGACAATCGTTCTCATATCAACGCTATGGTTTTCTACACCCTTTAAGGTGGTTATAGTCACCGACTCCTCCAGAAATGATGCATCTCTAACGATTCCTACCAAGGTTTGTGGCTGACGATACCTTCTGAGAATTGTCACGACCCTAGGAAAAGTATGGGTACGCAGGGAACTGCCCGGGTTATACAGCACAAGTACCAGTGGTGTCTGCGCCAGAACTTCGAGGAGCGCCGCAATCTGGTCCCAACTCGTAAGGTAATCCGAGAGACTCACCACCGCAAAATCGTTCCCCAATGGCGCTCCCAGTGCGGCCGCCGCACTATTCATGGCACTCACCCCCGGGACGACCTCGATCACTTTGGTCATCTTCTCTCCGAAGGCAACCTCCAAAAGAAGTCCAGCCATTCCATAAATTCCCGGATCTCCACCACTCACCAAAGCCACCTTCCACCCTTCATGTGCTAAACGCAGTGTTTCCCGACAACGCAAAAGCTCCTCTCCCATACCAAAACCAAGCATCTTCTTTCCCTCAAAAAGAGGCCTGAGCCGCTCTACATATCGCCGATACCCTAAGATGACTTCCGCTTCCTGAAGGACCATGTGCGCTCGAAATGTAAGATCAGCGCTATTCCCTGGCCCAATTCCCACCACTTTGATCCACATCTTTATTCACCCTTCGAAAAAGAGCTAACGCCACACCTTGCCCTTTAAAGTAGCCCACCTCCAATCCTCCGCCACTTGCCAAAAACGCACTCGGGCGGGCTACACTTCCCACCCCAAGTGCCCGCTGTACCAGGGGAGAGGAAGGGAAAAGGTGAGCTACCTTTTGCAACTCCTCTACAGTAAAAAAGTGCGTCGTAATCGAAAGAGATTGCACCAGCTCCTTAAGCGCAGGTTCGCCTCTTTTCTGTTCCACACTCGCGACCTCTCTCACTCCCAAAAGGGCCATACCTTGGGTACGGAAAAAGTCTTTCACCAGAACCTGCAACGCTTCTCCCGAAATCCCCTTTCGCAATCCCACACCAAGAACAAGATTACGAGGACGGAGAATCAAAAAGGGAATCGGCGGAGGTTCTACCATTCTATCGGTGACGAAAATCACTCCCTGTGCATCTTTTGGCATTTGCCAACAGAGATTAACCCGCTCGCTCAAAAGATTCCATACCACTGCATCGTCGGTGACGTACCACACTGGGGCCCCCTCAAGAAGGAGGGAAATAATTCGAGGAAGGTTCTCCCGTGCCTCCAATGCAAAGTGGTACTCCTGAGCAATACTCTCGGGAGTTTCAACGCCAAAAAGATCACTGGCCGTGGTGATCACTGGTGTGGCCCCCAAAATACCCGCTACTTCCTGTGCCAGACGATTCCCTCCACCCCAGTGCCCAGAAAGAAGACTGATGACAAAGGTTCCTCTCTCGTCGACCACCACAATCGCTGGATCGCTCCATTTATCTCTAAGGTGGGGGGCTATGGAGCGAACCGCAATGCCTACCGCCGAGATGAAAATCAACCCTTCATAATTCTGAAAAGCCCATCCGGCAAACTCTCGAATGTTCCCAGGAATGGGTTGGAAATCCCGTTCTGTCTCAACTACCTTCTCTCCAGCATATCCTGTGCTTCCCAACCTGTTTTTTATCGCTCGGGCCACCTTTATACCCTTTTTTGTGAAAGCAATGACCGCTGTCCTCATGATCCCTCCCGGAAACGATGAGAAAAAGAGGAACAGTAGAGACAAGAAGCGGTAAATCGTTCTCCCAACACCTCTCCCACCACAATCAAGGTCTGACGGGTGAAGCTCTTGTCTTTCACCTTTTCCACGATGTCCCCCAGGGCTCCCACCACCACTTCCTCATCTTCGTAACTGACCCGATGGAGGACAGCCACCGGTGTCTCGGGGGGATACGAAAAGGAAAGTTCTTGCACCACCGTTTCCAGATACTCAATACTCAAAAAAATAATCATAGTCGCCCGATGGCGAGCAAGCATCCGCAACTTTTCTCGTTCCGGAACTGGAGTTCGTCCTCCAAAACGACACAAAATCACTGTTTGGGTCACCCCTGGCACGGTGAGCTCTCGTCGCAAACGTGCCGCCGCAGCCTGAAAGGAACTCACTCCCGGAATGATCTCAAAGGGAATATTCCTTTTTTTGAGTTCCTCAACTTGCTCTCGAAGCGCACCGTAAAGAGACGGATCTCCGCTATGGAGGCGTGCTACTGAATATCCCTGTTGGTAGGCTTCTTCCATGATTTTTACGATTTCCCCCAAATGAAGCCGTGCGCTATCGTAAACCATGGCATCAGGACGGCTGTGGCTTAAGATTTCCCGATTAACAAGCGATCCCGCATAGATCACCACTTCACACATCGAAAGGATTCGTTTTCCTTTAAGAGTGAGGAGTTCCGGGTCGCCTGGACCAGCTCCAATAAAGTAAATCACGACTTTCTCTTCCTCGCCAAAAGGATTGAAAAGTAATCAAGCTCCTGATTTTGAAAGCACTCTAAATCTGTACTCACCACTTCTTCTTTCCATCCTAACCGACTTACTAGTCCTCCACTGAACCCCTTTCTTTGTAGAACCTCACAAATAAGGCTGTACTTTCGGTTTGCCTTGAATACCACAACGCTTTCGAAAAAGTCCAGAACATCTTCCGCAAAATTCTCTCCGGAGAGGATCGCCACGTGTTCTTTACCTTGGGCTAAAGGCAACTGAAGTCGTGCCGCCGCAGCCTGAAAGGAACTCACTCCCGGAATGATTTCCACCTCTACCTCTGGAAACAGTCGCCAGAGAATCACAAAGGTGCTGTACAGAAGAGGATCACCCAAAGTCACAAAAGCCACCTTTTTCCCCTCGGCGAGGAACTCCCGGATTTGCGTTATCCCACTTTTGAATTCCCCTCCTTTGCTCTCCCACTCGTTCATAGCAAAAGGGAGGAAAAGGACCATTTTCTGGAGATATGGCTTGACTACGTGATACGCCAGACTCTCCTCGCCACCCTTAGGAACCACCACCAAGTCGACTTCCTCAAGGACCCGAATGGCCTTGATGGTGAGCAATTCCGGATCTCCGGGTCCTACTCCTATCCCATAAAGCTTACCCTTCATGAGTGCTTTCTCTCTCCTTGAATCACATAAACGGGATTAGCCGCTCGCAAAAGATGCTTACCTCCTAAAAGCTCTCCAAAAGCATATTGCAAAAGCACCACCGCACAGGAAAAGTTCTGATCTTCAAGAACCGAGACCGCCTCGGTCACCGTTTCAAGCGTCACACCACTGACAACAATCACCCCATCTTCTTTAAGCCGCTTATCGACCACCTTCAAGATGGCCCTCAGCCTTCCTCCGCTCCCTCCCACAAATACCCGATCCGGGTCAGGAAGCGTATCCAGAACCTCAGGTGCTTCTCCCCACACCGGAATGACATTTTCTACCCCAAAAAGCAGGGCATTTTCCTTGATAAGGCGCATCGCCACTTCGTTTTTCTCAATGGCAAAAACCACACCTCTGGAAAGAAGTCGGGCTGCTTCGATTGCTATCGTTCCGGTACCCGCTCCCACATCCCACAACGTTAAATCCTCCCGCAGGCGCAGTTTAGATAACACCACCACCCGGATTTCCTCTTTGGTCATGGGAACATGGTCACGTCGAAATAAGCGGTCGGGGATACCGA
>JBDIWM010000050.1 GCA_039638595.1 Atribacterota bacterium | reverse complement strand
TGAGCCTGTGCTTCATCTTCCCGGTTTTCCAGGACCTCCAAAAGCTCAATCCCTTTCCCAAATTGGGTAATAACCTCTCTGAATCCTTCCACCTTTTGGAAATGATCCTCGATTTCCATGGACCCCACCATCACCACCACCCTACCTCCTTGCGAGACAAAATGACTCATCAGTTCCCCAGCCAGTTCCCCATTCTTTCGGGGATCCACACAAACCGAAGTGAGGCGTTTACTCCTCGGTGCATCAGTCGAAACCGTAACCACCGGAATGTTACGCTCAGCAAAGCGATCAATGAAATGGTTGAAACGACTCCGGTGCCCAGGGGTAAACACCACACCATCAACCTCTTCTTTTAAAAGAGTCTGCAGAGCTTCTTCTTCACCCTTTCCCAGACTTTCAATGTCCTTTAAAAGAGGAGTGACCTTGAAGTTTCGCAGTCGTTCCATGGCATCCAGAAAACCGCGCCGAATGTCATCATAAAAATAGTGTAATTCTTTAGGGAAAATGGCGGCAAACACAAGAGGTTTTTTACGACTCATGACACTGGCAATACAATTGGTTTTGTAACCTAGGGACCGAGCAACGTTGAGGATTTTTTGCTTTGTCTGTGGTTTGATGTCCCCCCGATTGTGCAAAGCCCGATCCACAGTCCCCGTAGAAAAACCAGAAATTCTGGCAATATCTTTAATGGTTGGACGTTTCGCTCGATAAGGCATTTTTCCGTTAACGTTAACGAATTTTTAGAATTATACCACACCAGTCCCAAAAAAACAATGTTTATTAATACGTTAGCGTACTTTTTATAATCTAATCATTTTCGAAGTGTATAATGAAAAAAGAAGAATGTTTGCTCTTAAGTTGGATGGAACATTTTTCATGGTCCAACCGATTGTATGGCCATATCATCGAGGATGAGGGAGGAAGTTCTATGTGGGCTATATTTGTGGAAGGATTGCGAAAATACTACGGCTCGGTTAAAGCCGTGGATGGAGTGAGCTTCGGTATCGTACCAGGAGAAGTTTTCGGTCTTTTAGGACCAAATGGAGCAGGTAAAACCACCACCGTGGAAACCATCATTGGTCTCACCAAAAGAGACCAGGGCACGGTTATGGTTCTGGGATTAGACCCTCTGACTGACCCAACTTCTATCAAATCCCGAGTCGGGGTTCAGTTGCAGGGAGCTCATCTTTTTCCGCGACTCACGGTTCTTGAAACGATTCGTCTTTTTGGTTCTTTTTACCCTAAAAGTCGTCCTGAGAAAGAAATTCTTTCCCTCACCGGCCTTCAGGAAAAAGCTCGAACCCTGGTTGAAAAACTCAGCGGAGGGCAGTTGAAACGCCTCAGTGTAGGACTGGCACTGGTTGGAGAAGTGGAAGTCGTATTCCTTGACGAACCGACGTCTGGTCTTGATCCCCAGTCCAGGCGAAACCTTTGGGAAGTTATTGGTACTCTGAAAAAAGAGGGGAAAACTGTTCTACTCACCACCCACTACCTCGATGAAGCCGAAAAACTCTGCGACCGGGTAGCCATCATTGACCATGGAAAAATCATTGCTCTGGGAAAACCCCGGGATCTCGTCGCTGAACATTTCCGGGAAAAGGCTGTCGAAATCCCCCGGGAAGAAGTAAATGATTACAGTGTTTTCTCCGTACTCCCAAGCCTTACCCGGATCGGTGTTGATGAGGAAAAGATGACCCTCTACACCCTGGACCTTCCTCAAATATTCACCGACCTAAGCCATTTAGCCGAAAAAGGTCAGGTGACGCTCCGAAACGTCACGGTGCGTGAAGCAACCCTGGAAGATGTGTTCCTCAAACTTACAGGAAGGAGGATGCGAGATTGAAGGTCTTTGTCCACCTGGTCTTTGCTCACCTTAAGAACAACATCCGAGATCGAATGGCCCTTTTCTGGTTCCTTGCCTTTCCGGTATTATTTGTCTTCCTTTTCGGAACCATCTTTGGAGGAGGAGGAGGAGGAAAACCATCGCCACTTTCCGTGAGTATCGTCGAAGTTACGCCAACGCCTTATGGAGAAGCACTCCATCGCGCCTTGACCCAGGAAAATACCGTACGACTCTTTTCTGAAGCGAGCCCCTTAGCCTTCGAAGCCCTTCGAACCAGAAAGCGTGACATCGTGGTGCAGATCGAAGAAAGGAAAATCACCATCTATACCCACCCCCAAAGCGCTGAGCGCACTCAAGCATTTCTAGGACACTTGAAGGGCTTCCTGTTTGAACAAAAACTGCAAGAGACAGGACAGAGTTTTAATATCCCTATCGAAACGCAAACCATTGGCGTTCCCCATGCCCGCCAGATTGATTATTTTCTCCCCGGGGCCTTGGCCATGGCTCTCATGCAACTGGGACTCTTCGGAACACTTGACTTCGTGAGCTTGCGAGAACGAAAAATCATCCGTCACCTGGGTGCAACACCTCTACGCAGGAGCCTTCTCCTTGTAAGCGAAATAACCGTTCGGATGGGAATTTCTCTTTTGCAAACCGTGGTCATCGTCGTCGCTGGCTGGGCGTTCTTTAAGGTCCAGATTTCTGGATCTCCAGCCATATTCTTGCCCTGGGTGCTCTTTGGTTCAGCCACCTTCGTGAGCCTGGGATACTTCATCGTTTCCTTTACGAAGACTATCGAAAGCGCCGAGGGAATCATCCAGATGGTCCAGTTTCCCATGATGTTCCTCTCTGGGATTTTCTTTCCTCCGGAGATGATGCCGGAATCAATCCGATTTATCCCCCGACTCCTTCCTCTCAGTTATCTTGGTGACGCCCTCCGGAATGTCATGGTGGGCATTCCGGCTCAGTTCGGCATAGTCCAGGATTTTGTCGTCCTTCTGGGGTGGCTGGGGGTATCTACGTTTCTGGCTGTACGATTCTTCCGCTTCGAATAACTATGCGAGCAGAAGCAAAGCGTAATAGTTGGGCTTTTCAGATTGAGAGCGAACCATCCGAAGGGGAAAACCGAACTTCCGAACCGTGGTGTACACGTCGATGCCACAGGCTTCCATTGGCGGGCGGGCACTTTCAGGGTGCCGACAAGGGTACTGTAAGGGACAAGGATCGCACAGTTCGCATGGTCCAGAGGGCATGGCAAAAGCTTTTTCATATCCTGCAAGAAAAACTTCCCTTTCCAGGTGAGCACAGATTGCTCGCAAACTTTGGTATTCTTCTGGCTTCATGATGAGCATCGCAAGAGTACGAATCGAGTATTTTCCTGGTCATTTCTGGTGTTGGGGAATAGGGAGGGCAGGTGAGCGATTGCCCATACCCATCACAACCATACTGACATTTCAGTCTTACCCATTCCGCAGTCACCACCTCCCGGAGATTAACAAACCGATACGCCTGAACCCTCCCGGCGAGCAACGCTTCAAAAAGAGGCTCGATGTTCCATCCTGATATGTATCGACCTCCTTGCGATCAGAATACACCACTCATTGTAGAGGAAGAGCGTACCCTTTTCCACTCCCTCTACAATATGGTAGGATGGAAAAGGAGGTGAAGGCATTGCGAAGTATGCTGGTGGTGGTCTCGGTGCATCATGGAAACACGCGAAAGATAGCAGAAAGGATGGCAAAAGAACTCGGGGCTCAGCTTGTGGAACCAGAAGAAATTAACCCCTCCGAAATCCTCACCTACGATCTGTTAGGACTGGGGTCAGGGATCTTTTTTGGTCGTTTTCACAAAAGAATTCTCAAGTTTGTGGACAACCTTCCGCCCGGAAGAGGAAAAAAAGCATTCGTTTTTTCCACAAGTGGCCTGGGACAATCTTCCTATAATGAACCATTAAGGGTGATACTCAGAGAGAAAGGGTTTGAGGTGGTGGGAAGTTTTACCTGTCGAGGATACGATACCTTTAGCCTCCTGAAAGTTTTTGGGGGAATCAACCGGGGAAGACCCAATGAGGAAGACCTGAGGGCTTCGAGTGTATTCGCTGCCCAGCTCAAGGAGGGAATCAAATCATGAAACTGGAGACCCTGAAAAAAGAGGTATGGTGGGCAAATGCGCATCTTCCAGAGGAAAATCCGATTACCACTACCTGGGGAAACGTAAGTGGTATCGATCGGGAAGAAGGACTGATTGTGACCAGACCGGATGGCATTCCCCACCGCGAACTCCAATTAGAACACATGGTGGTTGTGGACCAGAAGGGAAACACCGTGGAGGGACGCCTTCGTCCCTTCCCAGATATTCTGACCCACTGTATCCTCTACCAACATTTTCCTGAAATCGGTAGTATTGCGCACACCTATTCATCTTTCGCCTGTGTGTGGGCGCAGGCTGGTTTTGGAATACCCTGTCTTGGGGTCATCCATGCACATTGCTTTCGAGGAACCATCCCCTGCACCCGGGCCCTCACCACGGAGGAAATGAAGGAGAACTACCAGCATTCGGTAGGAAAGGTCATTGTGGAACGATTCCACTTGCTCGACTACCGTGAAATACCGGGGGTGCTTGTGGCCTATCACGGACCATTCACCTGGGGTCAGTACCCCCGCGAAGCCTTGTATCACAGCGTGGTTCTTGAAGAAGTAGCCAAAACCACATATTTTGCCCTGCTTTTCAACCCCAAGAGAAAACCTGTGCCTCCAGCACTTCTCCGGCAACCACTCTTTCCGAGTTATGACCTTTCGGTATATTCCAAAGAGCGACTATCCACATCATACAAGACCTTGAAGCTGGCGGGGAACAAAGTCGAAGCCGAACTCATCAGAGGACACCTGGAAAACGAGGGGATTGGCGTTATCCTCAAGCCCTCAACGTTTCCCTACGGTGGAGAAGCGTATTTCGGGGACACTGGTCCTTTTGAGATTCAGGTTCCCGAAGAGCGCCTTCTAGATGCCCAGCGAATTATTGCCGACCTCGAAAAATAAGTCGGCAATCACTCTGTAAACACCTTGCGCGCAAAAATCATATAAGTGGTGTGGGCTACCATTCGATCCACAGGCCGAAAGGTAGAGGGATTGGTTTTATATTCTCTGAAGAGACCTTCCCATACCGAGATAGAACGAAAAGAAAGGAGGCGCAAGCTCTTTAGAACCTCCATCACCTGCGAAGCCGTAGGGGAAACAATTCCTATTCTTCCTCCACCTCGTAGCACTTCCCAGCACTGCCTGAGATAATCCCAGGGTTGGGGAACATCTAGGAAGAGGGCATCAACCTCGCGTTCCTCAAAACCCTGTTCGATGTCCCTCGATTTGATTTCCACCCGATCGAGCACATTCCAGTTCGAAAGATTCTCCACAGCCACCTGGATAAATTCGTCCCGCTTCTCATACGCATACACTTTCCCCGAAGCACCCACGATTCTTGCCAGTGCTCCGCACATGGCTCCACTTCCTAAGCCAACATCGATAACCCGATCTCCTTCCTTAACATCAAGGTAAAGGAGAATATAACCCAGATCCTTGGGGTACACAATCTGAGTTCGTCGCTTCATATGAAAAATATTTTCCACGATACCCGGTTGCAAGAGATAAGCTCTTTTACCTTGAGAAGTGAGCACATACTCACCAAATTCTTTACCCAACACATCCTTTAAAGTAATGTTCCCAAGGTGCGTTCCGAAAATTTTATCTTCTTTCACGCACAACAGGTACTCTTTCCCATCTTCTAAGTAGACGTACACCCGGTCTCCCTCGTGAATCGGCATCCTTTTCCTCCCTTTTCCATACTATTTGAGATTATAGCACGCTTCTTGACCTTTACTAAAAAGGAAAAACGAGGAAAACCGCTGTGGATAACCTGTGGATTACTTAACGTACTTTCGTACAGTCCAAATTCAAATGGTCATTGACGCTCTAGTACAAGTACAATAATCTCAATATTAGTATGCATTTAGGAAAAGAACGGGGGGTTCAATGGTTCTAGAAAGGAAGGCCAACATACGCTGTGGATAACCTGTGGAAAGAAGAGAGAGCGTTCCTCAAAGAAGGAATCCAAAAATTAGGCATTTCGATGGGAAAAGAAGATGTGGAAAAGCTGGAAAACTACATCACCCTCCTTTTCGAATGGAACAGGGTACTCAATCTCACTGGTTGTGAAGAGAAAACCACCATCATCACCGAGCTTGTCCTTGATTCTCTGAGCGGCCTGCGCTTCGTGGAAGGCTCAACCCTCATCGATGTAGGCACGGGAGGGGGGATACCAGGAATTCCCCTAAAAATCGCCCGTCCTGACCTGACTCTTGCCTTGCTCGAGTCCCAAAAAAAGAAGGTTTCTTTTCTCAACGAAGCAGTGGCCAAACTTAACCTTCTTCAGGTTCACATTCAGAATGATCGGGCGGAGAATGTTGCCTTTCATCCGCTTTGGCGAGAACAGTTTGATACAGCTACTGCCAAAGCCCTAGCTCCTCTGGCGATAGCCTTAGAACTCACCGTCCCTTTTCTGAAAATTGGAGGACTCGGGATCTATTACAAAGGGAAACGCTACCAGGAAGAAATCCAGAAAGCCCAAAGGGCACTTGGAATCCTCTCTTGCGTGATTGAAAACATCAGGGAAGTGTCTATCCCTTTTAGGGAGCGAAAAACCTACCTGATTCTGGTGCGGAAGAGAGGACCAACTCCTTCCTCTTTTCCCCGTAAAGCAGGTTTCCCCCAGAAGAAACCTCTTTTATAAAATGTTCCACGTGGAACACTGTTGGTAGAATACAGTGTTCCACGTGGAACATTTACTTGCCAAGACAAAAGTGAGAAAAAATAGTCTCCAGGAGTTTCTCATCGATATTTTCTCCAGTAACCTGCTTTATCTTCCACAAAATCTCATCCAAACGCAAGCCAACCACATCAATCGATAAACCACTCTGAATCTCCCGCTCTAACTCAGCGATGTCCCAGACAACGGTTTTCAGCGTTTCCCTCTGGTGAGCGCTCATCAGAGTCAAATCCTCTTCCGGCCCAATTTGTTCGCGCAATCTCTCTGTAATCTTACGGATTAGCGTTTCTTTACCTTCCCCAGTAAGAGCAGAAATTTCAATAATCTCTTCTCCCGGATAAAACCGACCAAGTGCTTCTTTAGAAAGAACCGGAGGCAAATCACTTTTGTTAAAGACCACGATATGGGGTTTTGCCCCCACGATCCCGGCAATCCTCAAGTCGTCGTCTTCCAAAGGACGACTTCGGTCAAAAATGACAATCACAAGGTCCGCATCCTTCAAATACTCCTCCGCTTTTTCCACTCCCACTCGCTCAATGAAATCAACACCATCCCGAATCCCAGCAGTGTCCACAAAGCGAATGGGGAGTCCTTCAAGAAGTACCATTTCTTCGATTGCATCCCGGGTCGTTCCCGGAAAAGGGGTCACAATGGCTCTTTCTTTCCCCACCATAACGTTAAGGAAGCTCGATTTCCCCACGTTGGGTTTCCCGGCGATAACCACCAGAAAACCTTCCTGAAGCACTTGAGTTCTCTCACCATTCTTAATTTCCTTTTCTATGCCCTCTCTCAGGGAAGAGAGTTCCTTGAGGAGCAATCCCTCGATATTCGGAACCGGTACATCGAGAAAATCGCAACTCACCTGAACGTGGGCTTGAAGGAGCACCAGCGTATCCTGCCAGGCACGGACTTTCCGACCCCACTCTCCCTTGAGTGCTCGTAAAGAGAGTTCCAGAGCTTTTTCTGAGCGAGCACGGATGATTTCTGCCACTGCTTCCGCCTGCGCAAGGTCAACGCGACCGTTGAGAAAAGCACGTTCGGTGAATTCTCCGGGCCTTGCCATCCTGGCCCCTTCACGGAGACACAGCTCGAAAACCTTACGCAGAAGCAACGGTCCTCCATGCAGATGAAATTCGACCACGTCTTCCCGGGTATAACTGCGTGGTGCTCGCATCACCACGCAGAGGGCTTCATCAAGAAGGAATCCTCTTTCCGGATCCACAAGATCCCCCAAGTAAAAACGAAAAGAAGAGAAATCTTCTACCTTTTTTCCAGAACGGGCACGAAAAAGCCGAGAAGCAATGGGTACCGCCTCCCGGCCACTCATTCGAACGATTCCTATCGCCCCAATCCCCAGCGGCGTTGCCGGAGCAACAATGGTATCATTCTCCAAAAGTTTTCTTCTGTCCTCCCGATTTGCGAGGCCGTCTTCCTGTATTCCGACCTCTCTTCTCCGCACCGGTAGATTTTGGCGAATTGCGCTCGGTTTTCTTTCCTGAACTCCGTTCCTTTTCTTCATTCGTATCCCTAAATTCCACGACCACTCGCCTTGCCGGTTCAAAGCCCACACTGTAAGTCACCACCTGCGGGTACTCCTTCAGGGTGGTGTGGATAATACGCCGCTCCCGAGCATTCATAGGTTCCAGTTTAATCTTTTTCCTTTCTCGAATTACTTTTTGGGCTACTTTTTCAGCCAGCTTTCGGAGGGTTTCTTCTCTTCGCTTCTTGTAATTGGCAATATCCAGTTCTACAAAGCCTCCTTCAAACCCTCTCTTGGAAAGAAAAGTCCGAAGCAAAACTTCCATGGCTTCCAGAGTTTCCCCCTTGCGACCGATGAGGATTCCAGAATCCTTCCCATCAACGACGCAGCTCAGTTTCACCCCTTCCTGTCGCGCGGTAACCTCTACATCGACCCGCATCTTATCAATTAACCCTTGGAGAAAGTCCACTGCGGCTTTTTGCAACTCAATAAGGTCTGCAGGAACCTTTTTCTGTGACTCCTTTAAAGGACGAGAAACTCTGGGCACCTCTTCCTCGGATTGCACCACATCCAAAGTTTCTTCTTCCTGCTCATCAACCCAGACTCGCACTTTCACCACCTTAGGCACTAAGATCCCCAAAAATCCCTTATTTTCAGATAGCACCTCATAATTCAAGTGTTCCCTGGGTACGTCAAAATATCGAGAAGCCCGCTCTAATACTTCTTCCAGGCTTTTCCCTGAAACTTCAACGCTTCTTTTCATTCTTTTTTTCCCCCTTTTTACGCAAAGAAGCTCTTGAAGGGTTTTCTGCTTGAGTCAGGTTTGGAAGAGTAGCAGGGGAAAGAGCAACCTTACTTTTGCGAATCTGGAGCTCCAGGAGATATTGCTGAAATATGTAAAAAAGATTCGAAACAAACCAGTACAGGAGCACTCCTGAAGGCAAACCCCAGCTAATGAAAACCAGGAAAACGGGCATCACAACCATAAGGAGGAGGTTTTGCTGCGACGCTTCTCCCCCCATCGACGGAGTGGATATCTTCTGCTGAATAAAAGTAGTGATACCCATGGCCAGAGGAAGAATGTAGTACGGGTCCTTCTGAGAGAGACTGGGAAGCCATAAAAAACCAGCCTGACCATAATCGTAGGTCACAAGAACCCGGTAAAGCACAAAGAGAAAAGGAAGCTGAATGAGAAGGGGCAGGCATCCTCCCAAAGGACTGACGCCTTTTTCTTTATAAAGCTTCATCAGCTCCTGGTTTAACTTCTGTGGTTCCTTACCATACTTTTCCTGCAATTTTTTCACCTCGGGCTGGATCTCCTGCATAGCTCGAGTGGAAAGATTCTGTTTGTGAATGACCGGATAAAGCGCCAGGCGAACCACTACAGTAAGGAGAATTATGGAAATGCCATAGTTGCCCGTCAGGTTGTAAAAAAACCGCAACACAAACTCCATTAATTTGGCCAAACCATCCCAAAGTTGTGAAAACATGCTCCAACCACCTTTTCTTTCTTATTTTACCGGGTCATATCCACCCCGAGAGTACGGATGACAGCGCATCACCCTCCAGATAGCCATCGTCCCTCCCCGGAACAACCCATGTTTCTGCAACGCTTCTCTAGCATATTGAGAACAGGTTGGCTCGAAACGACAGGAGGGAGGGAAAAATGGAGACACAAATCGTTGATACCACGCCAAACATCGGTCAACGCCACAAACCAAAAGTCGCTCAATCTTCACGATTTCCTTAGTCCTCGTCGCTTATGGGAACGTCTTCCAATAACTGTCCCATCCAGGATTGAATATCGGCAAAACGTACCGAACAGAGTTTTTCGTCACCCCAAAAGATAAAATCAACTGGGCTTTTACACCACCGAGGATAAAAACGAACCCGAAAGGCTTCTCTCAAACGCCGCCTCACTCGATTCCGGTACACCGCCTTCTTACTCTTTCCCACAAAGGCAACCCGCAAATCCCCACCCTCACGCTTCAGAAAAAAAAATTTCAATAGCCCGACCCGCTTTCGCTTTCCCTGCTGGAATACCCGAATGAAGTCTCTCTTTCGAGTCAGGCTTTTCATTGCCTCAATCACACAGTGAGACGTTTACGCCCCTTCTTTCTTCTGCGGCTTAAGACTTCTCGCCCGGCCCTCGTTTCCATTCTGGCGCGAAAGCCATGAGTTCTCTTCATTCTAACTCGATGTGGTTGATAGGTCCTCTTCATGGAAAATGTTTCTCCTTTCTTCGTTGCTCCAAAATTTAGCCGTGGTTAAATTATATTGCAAGCGTCCCTGTAGGTCAACCATGGTTCCATCAGAACCCCCGGTTAACTTCCCATCAAAGCAGAGCAGGGAATTCATAGCCGTGGTGTTCACAGTGTTTCCAGTGCCAATTCATGCACCGGGAAAATAATCCTGATAGAATAGAAAATAATACCAGTGAGCGGAGGAAAGTTCATGAACAAAGACTATGCCTTTGTTTTAGGAATCGATCTGGGTACTCAGGGAGTACGCAGTATCATTACTAACCTCAATGGAAAGGTGGTCGTTCAGGAACGAGAAATACTTGCTTCTTCTTGCGTGGAAGGAGCGATTTTCGAACAGGACCCCGGAGAATGGGTAAAGAAGGTTGATATCTGCGTTGCCAGAGCACTGAGGAAATTTTTTACCATGGGATACCATAAAGAGACTCTTTTTGCTCTTTCCTGTGATTCCACCTCAGGAACAGTGGTAGCCGTGGACGAAGATGGGAATGTCCTTCGTCCTGCCATCATGTACAACGATTCCCGAGCCAGAGAGGAAGCATCACTTACCAATAGCACCGCGGCGTCTTTCTGCGAAAAAATGGGATACCGCTTCGACCCCTCTTTCGCCCTGTGCAAAGTCCTCTGGATTAAAAGACACCAACCCCAGTTATTTGAAAAAACCCGATACTTTCTCCATGCTGCTGACTACTTAGTGGGAATCTTAACCGGAGAGTGGGGAATATCTGACATCTCCAACGCACTCAAGATGGGTTATGACCTCTTCGATCGAGCATGGCCTCCATTCATCGAGAAAGACCTGGGGATACCCATAGCAAAGCTTCCTAAGGTGTTCACGACCGGTGAAGTTGTCGGGGAACTCCATCCCCACTGGAAAGAGAAATGGGAATGCGCCAAAATGAAAGTGGTGGTGGGAGCCACCGATGGTACAGCTTCTTTTTATGCTTCGGGAGTGGAGCAAGTGGGGGACATCTCGTCCACTCTGGGAACAACACTGGTTATCCGCAGCATTTCGGAACGGCATATTAAAGATCCTAAAGGGCGGGTTTACTGTCACCTTCATCCAGAGGGATTCTGGCTTCCTGGAGGCGCCAGTAACACTGGGGGAGAGTGCCTCAACCATTTTTTTCCGAGTGCTAACTTTTCCGAATGGGATGAACGAGTGAAACACCTGAATTTGCCCACTTCCTTACTGGTGTATCCTCTGGTACGCCAGGGAGAACGTCTACCACTTGCCAATCCAAAAGCTCAATTTTTTAAGGTGGGAGAAGCGAAGGACCCACTCACGTTTTATGCAGCGTGCCTGGAGGGGGTGGGATACATCGAGCGATACAGTTTCGAAGTCTTAGAATCACTGGGGGCAAGCTCCATTAAACGGGTTTTTTCATCTGGAAGTGGAGCCAAGAGTACAATCTGGAACCAGATTCGAGCACACATCCTGAACCGACCTATAAAACTTCCTTCCACACTCGAATCGGCTATGGGTTCCTGTATCATTGCGGCATCGCCATTTTTGGGAGGACTAAGCCGGGCTGCTCAGACAATGGTAAAAATCTGTGCCACCATTGACCCTCAACCGGAGAAGGCACGCCAATACGAAGAAAGATACCGACATTTTATAGAGGAATGCCGAAAAAGGGGGTATGAGTAAATGAATCTCTAAAATTTTCTCTCATCCTGCCGATATTAACAGATATAAGAAAGGGGGTATTCATCTTGCAAATTAGAACCAAAATGAGTTTGGGTTTTACGGTCCTCGCTATTCTTGCTACTCTGGGGGGGTTGGTCGCCATCTTTGCCTTCATGCAGGTGAACTCTTCTTTTTCCACCGTCCGAGAATCCACACCACTTCTTTTTGCCACCTCCCGCCTGAAAGATTTGATTTCCCAAAACGAGAATTTGTTAGCCACCTATCTTTCGGAAGAAAATTCAGAACGGTTACAAACCATAGAAGAAAACGCGGCCATACTCCACGCTCGTTTTTCAGCCTATCTTGAAGCCCTGCGCCTGGGGAGCGAAAATGAGGAATTCAAGAATTCTCCCCATTTTTCCACCTGGCAACAGGAAGGGTTTCCTTACTCTTTGTCACCCATACCGAAGGGAAGTCCACTTTTCGAGAAACTGCAGAGTTTGAAAACCTCGTACCTCGATTACCGGCTGAAAATGCAAACCG
>JBDIWM010000049.1 GCA_039638595.1 Atribacterota bacterium | reverse complement strand
CCCAGGCTCAACGGAATGGTGGAAAGGCTCAACCGAACCTTCCGGGAAGAATTCTGGGCATACTACGAGGAGGAGGTTGATCGTAAGACCATGCAATTCCACCTGAAGAGGTGTATAGATATAGAAGTCTCTGGGTTTACCTGAAGGATACTGGACTTGTTGGGTGTCCCACATGATGTGAACCTATACACCATCTCGCCTTTCGTGCTCACTTTATGATAAAATACTTTTTTGAAAGGAGGGAAAAGATGCATTGGCAAAGAAAGAGTAGTTTTGCTCTTCGTTTTTTGCCTTGTGGCTTTTCTGGCGTTTTTCATCTATGCTGGATGTGCCACCGCTCCAACGCCCGAAGAAACCCCACTCCATCACCGACGGCAACGACAATACCCACACCAACACCGGGAGTTCACCGGTACCCCAGGCATACTTACTGCTTTAGAACATCCTTAAAGGAGTTTCGAAGTTGTCTACAGAATCAAAACATCGCCATCGCCTTTGGAAGCCAGGAAAGGAAAAATGAAGAAAACAAAAATCGCTGGAAGCTGTATTCCAAAATAAAATGGCGCCCCCAAGCGGATTTGAACCGCTGCCGCCGCCTTGAAAGGGCGATGTCCTTACCGGGCTAGACGATGGGGGCGCTTCTTTTTACCACCGCAATAGCGAAACTTATTTTATAGAAAATCGTTCCATGACGCAAGTGGCAAAAAGAAAAATTCCCATAAAATTACTCTTTGAGAATGGCACTGGTGGGACATGAATCGATGGCTTCATCGACACAATCTAAACTTGTGTCAGCCCCATTTTTGACAACGCTTTTGCCGTCAGCGTTCATTTCAAAAACATCTGGACAAATCTGCACACAGAGTTCGCAACCGATGCAAAGTTCTTCGTCAACCTTAATGGCCATGGAGTATCTCCTCCCTCGAATAAGATTGGTAAAAGCAAACCAGAAAGATTATAACACAATCTCCGTTAACCCAAAAGTTTCTGGAGTTCAGCTTCACCGAAGCCAAAGTAGTGGCCGATTTCGTGCAGGACTACCTGGCGAACCATCTCCCTCCAATTGCTAGAAGAAGCAAGAATCCGCTCGATGTTTCCAGCATAGATGACAATCTGATCAGGCAAAACCAGGTTATACCCTGATCCCCTTTTGGTAAGTGGCACCCCTCGATAAAGTCCAAGAATGCAGTTCCGACCGACTTCCCTTTTAACGGACTGCGAGGGAGATTCCTCCACCACAAACTCCACGTTATGGAGCTTCTCACGGAGTTCTCGAGGAAGCTCCTCGATGACTTCATAAATAAAAAGCGCCAGTTCCCCCCTGTCCATGAACTCATTATAATATGTCCAAAGAAGGGAGAAAAGAACCTGTTACAATTTTTTACCAGCTGCTTTTTCCAAGCAGTAGCCTTGCAGGTGTGTACAGACAAAGCGAAAGTCAACAATACCTCGGAGAACACCATTTGACGGGTCCACCACCACCACCCAGCTTGTAGAAGTGAGAAACATCCGTCGGAGGACTTCTTCAAATGAAGTCGATGGGTTAACAATAGAGTATGAAAGGCTTCCACCGTCAAGGCGTTCGGCCCCCACAAAGTGACCTTTTCTATCAACCAGGAGTAAAAAATCCCACCCCAAGTCAAGGCTACGCTGGATAACCTCCTCTTTTCCATCAGCCTGACCAACAACCACTACCGGTGGATTTTCCAACATCACTTCCTGAGCAGTAAACATACGGAAAGTCTGGAGAAACCCACCGGTTCCTAAGAATTCTTCTACAAAGGGGGCCGCAGGATTAAAAAGCAATTCCGATGGAGTGCCCACCTGAAGCATCTGGCCCTTACGCATGACCCCGATGCGGGTTCCTAATTTCATGGCTTCCTGAAGGTCATGGGTAACAAAGATAATGGTTTTCTGTAATACCTGGTGCAACCGTAAAAGCTCTCCCTGCAGTTGTTCTCTGGTAATCTGGTCAAGAGCTCCAAATGGTTCATCCATAAGGATGATTTTAGGGTCTGCAGCTAAAGCTCTTGCCACCCCCACTCGTTGACGCTCCCCTCCACTCAGTTCCCGGGGAAAGCGACTCAAATACGACGCGTCGAGACTCACCATTTCCAGGAGTTCCCGGGCTCTTTTTTGACGTTCAGAGAGCGGCCTCCCCATGATAGAAAGGACATAGGTCATGTTCTCCTCCACCGTAAGGTGAGGAAAAAGACCAATATGCTGAATAACGTAACCAATGTGGCGGCGCAATTTGATTGGGTCCCACTGCCGAACTTCCTGACCCTCCACCATAATGGTTCCGGAAGTTGGTTCAATGAGGCGATTCACCATCTTAAGAAGCGTGGTTTTCCCACATCCCGACGGTCCAATAAGACACATAAATTCCCCCTCTTCGATATCGAGGGAAACACGGTCCACCGCCAGGGTGCTTTCCTGGTAGATTTTGCTCGCTTCCTGGAAAGAAACAATGGTCATTGTACCTATAAAAGGCCGTTCCTTTCCAAAAACTCGCGAGCTACATCCTTGGGGTCACGGAATTCCTCATCCACGAGGTAATTCATTTCCGTCATCGCTTCGTCAGTAATTTTCCCTCCCAATCTCCTCAAAACTTCAGCAATGACAGGATACTTTTCCAGAGTCGCCTTTCGCACCACTGGTGCACAGAAATAGGAAGGAAAGTAATGCTTATCATCCTCAAGCACCACCAGGTCGAACTTTTTCAGCAACCCATCCGTAGAAAAGGCATCGATCACGTCCACTTCCCGGGAAACGATGGCCGGATACTTCAGGGCGATGGCCATCTGCTTCACCGATTTGAAACGGAAGCCATAGGTCTTGACCAGGTTATCGTAACCGTCTTTGCGCTCAAAAAAGTCTGGCTCAGCTCCAAATACGTAGCGTTCCGAAACCTGGGCCAGGTCTGAAAAAGTCTTCAGGTTATCTTTTGCGGCCGACTCCCGACGCACCGCCAGGGTAAAAGTGTTATTAAAACCGAAAAGGGGAAGATATGTAAGAGCAAACTTTTCCTCGTACTCCTTCTTCACCTGCTCATAGAGCTCCATGGGATCCGAGACGATTTCCTCCTTGCGCAACACTTCCTGCCACGACGTCCCGGTGTACTCCGGGTAAATGTCGATATCACCACGCACAATCGCCGGGTGCAAGATGGATGTCGTTCCTCCTTCGATGATTAGTCGTTCCACCACAAGATCCGTATGACGCTGTAGCATCTGGACCATGATCTCCGCTAAAATATGAGACTCGGTGAACGGTTTATTGCTCACCACCACTTTTCCCGTTTGGGCATAACCCAAACTAGAGGTTACCCACACCAGAAGAACAACCAAAAGAATTTTCCCCATGGTTTTCATCGTTCACACCCCTTTACATCTGAATTCGCCGTAGTAACTTTTTTTCTAAAAACCCAAGAAGGGTATCAGCCAACACCGAAAGACCAGCCACAAGCATGCTTCCGGCTACAATCAATTCCGTGTAATACGAAGTAATCCCGCGAAAGATGAGTACCCCCAAGCCTCCTGCCCCGATGAAAGCAGCAATGGTGGATACCGAAATGGTCATCACCACCACCGTCCGAAACCCTGCCACAATGAACGGCAGCGCCAGGGGCAACTGTACCCGGGAAAGCATCTGCCATTCGGTACTTCCCATTCCCCGGGCTGCTTCCACAATGGCTGGATCCACATTGGTAATACCCACGTAGGTATTCCGCACCAGAGGTAAAAGTCCATAGATAAACAGGGCAAAAAGTGTCGGCCGTAACCCAATCCCCAGAAGTGGAATCATGAACCCGAAAAGGGCCAGCGCCGGGATGGTATACAGGACCCCAGTCACCACCAGCACCCCCGAGGCCCAGGACCGGAAACGGGTGATGAGAACCCCAAGGGGAATGCCGACCACCCCGATGAGGATACAGGCCACCAGGGAAATGTAAATGTGCTCAAAAAGGCTTTTCAAAACCAGTTCCCGCCGCTCAAAAAGTAAAAGCAGAACCCGCACCAGGAAAGCCATCATTTGTCCCCTATATGGTAATGATGGTGAAGCCTTCTTTTAAAAACCGGTTCATCCCCGGATGTCCCTTCATGTCATCAAGAAGGGGAAGACCCTCTTTTTGCACCGCTTCCAGCACCTTCATTTTCGCCGAACAAGCCCGGCAGGCCCCGGCAATGAGGCCCTTTGATTTTGTTTCGGCATACATCGTATGGAGCATATGAGACGGTTCGGCCAGAATCGGCACAAGCTTAGTCGCACTCCCTTCAAAAATAATTTTCGCCACACCCCCCTTTTCATGGATATCAAGAGCATTCAATAGGACGTGGATGAAACACATCTCCTCATCCCGAAAGACAAAGAAGACCACTCTTTGCATTTCCTCCACCTCGCCCCTTTCTTCTATGTAACCAGTGCAATGAAAAATATATTTCGACCAAGTCAAAATCGGGTGCCAATTCCTCTAAAAAAAGAGAGCCACTTCGTTTCAAAATCCCCTCACCTTTTACCGCTCCTTTTGGTCAAAGCGGTTTTCTTGTTTTTCTTTAAAGTCCCGATCGTTCCTTTAAACCCTATTGTACCCCTACCCAAAGCCGGCATGATGGATGCATCACATCCTAAAATGAATTTTTTTCCTTTTTTGGAGCCTATGTCGATACACCGCTACCCTCCAGGATACTGGTAGGAACTTGACTCAATAAAGTACAAGGCAAAGGAATCCAAAATCCCGAGAAATTCAATTCCAAAACCATTTGCTACCAAGTGCAATAATTGTATTAAGAAAATAACTCGTGTAATGCGCGGTTATCTCGGATACCTGCTCTCAATTACCCTCCATACCTTCTGATAAGGGCGCTTTTGTTTTTTGCTCCCAGAGGCGGGATAATTTCTAATTTCTTCTCTCCTCTATTCCAAAGTTAGTTTGGACGCAAATCGAAAAGGGAGAGGAATTTTGCCCCGGAAGTGACCGTTGAACCTTCTGAAGGTGAATTCCCGGTAGGTACAACCATTACCTTCGTGACCCAGGTCAAAGATGACTACATGGTGAAAAGCTGTCAGTGGTTTGTAAACGGTACTGCTACCTCAGGGTGTACCGGAGGTGCCCAGGGACAGGTCTTTACCCATACCTTTTCTACCGCCGGGACGTATAGCGTGCTGGTGAAGGTATATGACTATGCAGGGAACTGCTCCTATGGGGCGTCGGTGATCACCATCATCAAAACAGAATAACCATTCCACATTTTCCTGGCAAACTCGACATATAACTGCGAACGCTTCTGAGTTGCTATTTTTTATTCAAAATAAAATAATTCTAAATATTGACAAAATAAAAATATTAAATTAAAATAAAAGCATAAATTTTCAAAATTTGGGAGAAAGTTATGGAGAACAAAACCGGTTATTTGAGGGAATACCTGCACAAGCATGGGGTGAAACCTTCTTCTATAAGGATGGTGGTCCTCGATTACCTTTTAAGCCGGAGAACCCATCCCACAGCGGAAGAGGTGTATGCAGCACTGTGTCAGGAACTCCCTTCTGTGTCACGGGCAAGCATTTACAATACTCTGGAATTGTTTCATCGGAAAGGGATTGTGAAGACCATACCCACTGAAGGGCGAGAAGCACGCTACGATGCCGACCATTCCTTTCACGGCCATTTTGAATGCAAAGCCTGTGGAAGAATCTACGATTTTTCCCTCCATCTCGATAATGTGGATTTACGGGAACTCGAGGGTTTTATGGTCAGAGACAAAGACATCTACTGTCGGGGGCTCTGTCCACAATGTCACTCAAATCAACAGAATACATAAGAAGGAGGCTTGTAAACATGGAAGAAGTAAAAGGACTTACGGTGATTGGGGAACAATTTCCCTCGGTAACGGTGAAAACCACCCAGGGAATGAAGACACTCCCTAAGGACTACGCTGGGAGGTGGTTTGTGCTATTCAGCCATCCTGGAGACTTTACACCGGTCTGTACCACCGAATTCGTGAGCTTTGCGAAAAAAGCGGATGAATTCAAAGCTCTGAATACAGAACTCATTGGGCTTTCCATCGACCAGGTCTTTGCCCACATCAAATGGACGGAATGGATCAGAGAAAAACTGGGAACACCAATTCCCTTCCCAGTCATTGCTGATGACCTGGGAAGACTGGCCCAAGCCCTGGGAATGATTCACCCCCAGAAAGGGACAAACACCGTCCGGGCTGTTTTCGTGGTCGACGATAAAGGAATCATCCGGCTCATCATGTATTATCCCCAGGAGGTGGGGCGAAACGTAGATGAAATTTTGCGGGCAGTCAAAGCCCTTCAGGTGAGCGACAAAAACGGGGTGGCCTTACCAGAGAACTGGCCTAACAATAACCTCATCGGTAACAAAGCAATCATCCCTCCTGCAGGAAGCGAAGCTCTAGCCGCAGAACGCATGGAAAAAGCAAAAAAAGGCGAGATGGAATGCTTCGACTGGTGGTTCTGCTATAAAAATCTGTGAATCAGAAACAGGGTGCGCTGAAGCACCCTGTTTACCTTGTAAATTCGCGAAAAACTGCTCTTGATCGCTCTTCAACAGCTGTACGGAGGTTTTCTCTATATTCCCGGACATGCTGGCGAATCTCGGGAAACTTGATCCCCAGTATTTCGGCAGCCAGGATTCCGGCATTTTTCGCACCATTGATGGCTACCGTGGCTACAGGCACACCTGGAGGCATCTGAACGATGGAAAGGAGCGAATCTAGTCCCTGAAGCGATGCAGTTCGAATTGGGACACCAATCACTGGTAAAAACGTGAGTGAAGCCAACATCCCAGGAAGATGCGCTGCCCCACCGGCACCAGCAATGATCACTTCAAGACCACGCGATTCAGCCTCTTTCGCGTACCGGAACATCCACTCCGGGGTTCGGTGTGCCGAAACCACGGTCAACTCATAGCTCACCCGGAGCTCCTCTAAAATATTACCCGCCTCCTGCATGACTTCCAAATCCGAGTCACTTCCCATAACGATACCGACAAGCGGTTTTCTCAATTTTCCCACCTCACGACCTGATTTTCAAAAGTTTTTTCACCTTCCAAGCCTTCACTATTGCATCCTCGAGGGACTGCGCCACCACTGTCACATGGCCCATTTTCCGAAAAGGTCGGGTTTCCTTTTTGCCATAAAGATGAAACGAAACGCCGGGAATGCTCAATGTCTCTTCCAGGCCTTCCACTGAGGGAACTCCCCGGTATCCTTTCTCTCCCAAGAGATTAACCATCACCGCCGGAGAAAGGAGAGTCGTATCACCAAGTGGAAGCCCACAAATAGCCCGTAAATGTTGTTCAAACTGCGAAGTAACACAGGCTTCAATGGTAAAATGACCAGAATTATGGGGTCGTGGAGCCACCTCGTTCACCAAAAGCCGGCCATCCCGGGCAAGAAACATCTCTATGGCAAAAATACCAACTCCATCCAAAATTTCCACGCATTTTCTGGCAATAGATTGAGCTTCAGAAGCTTTTTCCCGAGAAATCCGTGCCGGAGCAAGTACCATGTCACAGATATGAGCTGTTTGTTCAAAGAGCATTTCTACCACAGGGTAAAAGGCAGTTTCACCCGTTTGACTTCGGGCCACGAGCACCGATAACTCCTTTTCAATCAGCACGTACTCCTCAAAGAAGGTCGGACCAGAAAGTCCTCTAACAAAGTCTTTCTCATTCTGGATGATGCACACTCCCTTCCCATCATACCCACCGTAACGGGCTTTCTGCACCAGAGGAAAACCAAAGGAAGACCAAACTTTTTGCTCTTCAAAGGAAACAAAACGGGGGACGGGAATACCACCTTCTTGCAGCATAACTTTCTGCCGTAACTTATCCTGAATAACGGCGAGAACCAGGGGCGTTGGTTGAATCTTTTCCACACCAGGCATATTTTTCAAGAACTCGGTATCCACGTGCTCGATATCGTAGGTCACAACGTCACTCTGCGCCACAAGCATTGCTAAACTCTTTCTATCGAAAAACGAAGCCGTAATCTCCCGGTCAGCAACCTGCCCCGCCGGTGAAGATGATTCTGGGTCGAGAACAGTTACCCAGAAGCCCATTTTTTTCGCTTCCTGGGTCATCATCTTCCCCAACTGTCCTCCACCAATAACACCAAGGTGAAACAAAGGCCAGGAAAACCTTCTCAACGGATTCCCTTCTCCCTTCGAGAGGGATTATAGCACACCTCAGTCTTCCTCCAGAGCGGAACCACAAAACCGCTATCTCTGAGCACAAAACCATAATAGGGATTGACGTCAGGGTATTCCACGCTCATAAGATAAAGACCATGAGGTGGAGCGTTAAAGCGGTGATGGGAATAGGATGGGTGGAAGAGCATGTAGTACAAGTCATCAATTCTCTTTCGACCCAGACCCATCATGAGAAGCTCACCAACCAGAAAACGAACCATATGGTAGAGAAACCCATCAGCTTCAATATCGAAAAAAAGAAACGGATGTTCCTGACGTACTTCGAGCGTAAAAATAGTCCGTATCGGAGAACCATTTCCCTCCCGGGGGGAACTGAAAGAGGTAAAATCATGAGTACCCAAGAAAATCTGCCTTCCCTCTTGTATCTGCTGGACATCGATATCGATTTGTCCTAAATAGTACACATAATTTCGCAGAAACACGGGAAGCATTTGCTCCATAAAAACCACATATATGTATCTTTTCCGGACTGCACTCTTACGGGCATGAAAATCGAAGGGAACCTCAAAAAGATTGATGGGCTTTATATTTTTAAAAAGGCGCGCCTTAAGAACTCGAAAAATAACTTCCTCTGGTAAAGATGAATTGGTCCGGAAATTGACCACCTGTCCGATCGCATGTACACCAGCATCGGTTCTTCCTGAAGCAATAACCCGGACGCGCTCTTGCAGGATTTCACTGAGGGTTGTTTCCAGAATCCCCTGAACGGTCCTTTTCTCTCTCTGAATCTGCCAGCCGGAATAGGAAGATCCATCGTACTCGAGAGCTAAAAGCAGATTCCGCAAGTCAATCACCAGGGGAAGGGAAGAAGTTGAACAAGAATCACAATGGCCAGAGAGGTGAAAAGGAAAACGTAGTCTTTGGTGCGCATCTTAAGCACACGCAATCTCGTTCTTCCCACCCCTCCTCGATAACACCGTGACTCCATAGCAATGGCAAGATCCTCAGCCCTTTTGAAAGAATTAACAAAGAGGGGTACAAGGAGCGGTACCAAATTTTTTGCTCTCTGAACGAGGCCTCCAGCCTCGAAATCCATTCCCCGAGCTTTTTGAGCTTTTAAAATTCGATCAGCCTCTTCAAGAAGGGTGGGAATGAAACGAATAGCAATGGTCATCATCATTGCCAACTCATGGGCTGGGAATCCCCATCTTTTAAACGGACTCAGGAGGTACTCCATGCCATCGGTGAGTTCCACTGGAGAAGTGGTGAGAGTAAGAAGGGCCGTACACACGACAAGAAGACAGAGTCGCACGATGATAAATAGACCCCGTTCAAGACCCTCAAGAGAGATATGGATTGGTCCATATTCAAAAAGATAGCGACCTGGTGTGAAAAAGAGATGCAAAACTAAGGTAAAAAGAAGGAGAATGAGAACCGGCCTCAAGCTCCGTACCACGTATCCGAAAGGAAGATGCGCCTGAAAGGTAAGAACGAGGAGGAAAAGACCCAATGAGAGAAACGCCAACCATTGTTCCATAAAGAAGAGAGCCACAACGGTAATACCAACAAAGAGAATTTTCACCCGGGGATCCAGACGATGGATGGGAGAATCAAGAGGGACGTACTGACCAATCACCACGCTTCGACCCAGCATATGCTCTCTCCCCTTTCTCCAGAATTTTGACCCGGATTTCTTCAGCCAGCTCCGCCGGAGTCAATACCTCAGGGTTGATATCAAACCCCTTGGAACGAAGAAGCGAAGCAACCTGAGAAACAACAGGAGGTAAAATTCCAAACCGTTTGATAAAATCCCCTTGCGAAAAGGCCACTCTGATTGGACCATCAAAAGCAATCTTTCCCTGATCCATGATTACGATTCTATCCACAATTCGTACCAGGTCTTCCATGCTGTGGGAAACAATCACAAGCGTCAAGTTATGCTCTTTCCGAAGTTTCCAAAGCTCTCCCAGAATGAGGCGCTTACCCTGTGGATCAAGGCCTGCGGTGGGTTCATCAAGAACCAAGACCTCGGGTTGCATAGAGAGGATGCTGGCAATGGCCACTCTCCTCATCTGACCACCACTAAGCTCAAAGGGGCTTTTATCCCTGAGGCCGGCAAAATCCAGTCCAACCATCTCCATAGCCCATCTGACCCGCTCTTCGAGTTCTTTCCCTTCCACACCCGTGTTTTTCGGTGCAAAGGCAACTTCCTGAAAGACATTTTCTTCAAAAAACTGGTCCTCAGGATACTGAAAAACGAGGCCCACCTTCCGCCGAATGGTCTTCAGGGCTTCTCCCTTTATTCTGGTATCAATACCTCCTACCAGAACCTGGCCTTCCTCCGGAACAAGAAGACCGTTAAAGTGTTGTACCAGAGTTGATTTCCCACAACCGGTTCTTCCCACAATACCGATACTCTCACCCTGAGCAATGACCAGAGAAACTCCTTCTAAGGCTCTCACCTGAAAAGGGGTACGAGAGAGATACGAAAAGAAAACGTTCTGAACCTCAATCAGCATAGCTCAAGTACCAGTTCCTCAATATGGAGAGGAAACACAGAAAAGCACGAAGGATGATATTTTTTTAAAATAAGCGCTGTCTCAACAATCTGGGGAAGCTCTAAACCCCACTCGATGATTTTCTCCCCCAGAGAGAAAACCTCCCGCGGTGTTCCTTCGACCATTACTCTTCCTTCGTCCATAACAATCACTCGATCAGCGTACACCGCCTCTTCAATCTGATGGGTGATGTGCAACACGGTGATGGTATCCCTCAATTTTAGCAGTAAATCCATGAGGTCTTTCCTCCCCTCCGGATCGAGCATGGAAGTTGCTTCATCAAGAACGAGGTATGCCGGACGCATAGCCAGCACCCCGGCGATGGCTATTTTTTGCTTCTGCCCTCCTGAGAGGGTATGGGGTTCTTTTTTTTCGTATCCCCTCATACCAACAATCTCAAGAGCCTCATTCACTCGAAGCCGAATTTCGGCCGGAGGCAAACCCAGATTCTCCGGACCGAACGCCACATCCTCCTCCACAGTGGTAGCAATAAGCTGGTTATCGGGGTTCTGAAAAACAAGACCAACCTTCCGGCGAATTTCCCACAGATACTGTTCTTCCTTCGTGTCCATTCCATCAACGAACACCGATCCACGTTTTGGAAGTAGAAGGGCATTACAGTGTTTTGCCAGGGTGGATTTCCCTGATCCATTCCTTCCCAAAAGAACCACAAATTCTCTTTCGCGGATGGAAAGGCTGACGGTATTAAGAACAACCCCAGGTTGTTCTTTTACGGTTTCTTCTTCTCCATACCAGAAACTGACGTTTCGAAACTCAATCATATTTTTCCGTCCCCATTAGAAAGGGTCCAAATAATCATCCCCCTCTAATGGGGGAATATTTACTCCACGATTTCTACCAGCACAACCGGAGCCCCGTCTCCGACCCTGTGGCCTAATTTGATTAATCGGCAGTACCCTCCTCGCCGCTCTCGAAAGCGAGGAACGATACTCCGAAGAAGAGTTTTAAAAGCCTCTTTATCCCGCACCCAAGATATCACCTGTCTCATAGAAGCGTTATCGCCTTCAATAGCCAGAGACACAATCTTTTCAAAATATCTCTTTAGGACCTTGCCTTTTGTTTCGGTCGTTTCAATTTTTCCACTTTTTATGAGCGAAACCAGCATGTTGGCAATCATGCTTTCTTTATGAGAGGTCGTCCTCCCTATCTTCTCCGTTCTCTGACGGTGTCTCATCGGTTACCACCTCGTTTTTCTTTTCCTCGAGCTTATACCCAAATCTGTTCACCTTCTCAATGATTTCTTCATACGTTTTCTGACCAAGGTTTTTGATCTTTTTCAGATCCTCAGGACGAGTGCGAATAATTTCCACCAATTCCTTTACCGTGTGAATGCGAGCTCTTTTGAGACAGTTGAGCGCTCTTACCGACAATTCCAAATCTTCTACACTGATTTCCTTTTCTTCACCACTCACCATCTCTTTCAGGATTTCCTTTTCCAGAACGCCTTCTTCAGTCCTTGAGCGCAGAAGCCTCGAAAGAAGGCTGAATTCTTCCACCAGAAGGTCTAATGCTGTTTTAAAAGATTGCTGAGGACTTACCGCACCATTGGTCCAAATTTCCAAAATCACTTTGTCATAATTGGTAAATTGCCCAACCCGAGTATCCACAATCTGGAAGTTGACCTTTCGCACCGGAGTAAAGATGGCATCAACTGGGATGACATTGTGTTCATAGGCTACTTTTTCGGTTGCTTCCTGATATCCCTTCCCCCGGGAAACAAACAGTTGCATGGAGAGACGAGCATCTTCGTCAATTTCAGCAATATAATGGTCCAAATTAACAATTTCAACATCGCTTACCGGAACGATATCACGAGCGGTAACCTTCCTCAAGGACCCAGGTAATCCATTAACCTCAAGACGGAGCACCTTTTCTTCTTCAGAGTAAGACCGCAGTACTAAACCCTTCAGATTAAGGATAATGTCAGTCACATCCTCACGCACCCCGGGTAGAGGGGAAAACTCGTGAATCACTCCATCAATTTTAACTGCGGTAACCGCAGCACCCTCAATGGAGGAAAGAAGCACTCTCCGCAGAGCATTTCCTACCGTAATGCCCCATCCCGACTCCAGGGGCTCAATGGAAAACCGCCCATACTGTTCCCCGGTAATCGGGTCCTCCCTGAACTCCAGAACATCAATTCTGGTCACATCCCTAAGATCCTCTTGCATTACCAAACACCTCAAATGTATTTACTTGGAGTAAAATTCAACAATCAACTGCTCCTGGACTGGGTAATCGATATCTTCCCGTCGAGGATTACGAAGGATTCTTCCCTGCAAGGAGTTTCTATCAAATTCCAGCCATCCCGGAGTGGGAACACTTTCTTTCTCTTCCAGAATTTCTTTAATCTTACCGTTCGCTTTTCCGCTATCGGACAGCTCGATAACATCTCCTTCCTCTATCAGATAAGAAGGGATATTCACTCGCTCGCCGTTCACTTTGACGTGACCGTGAGAAACAATTTGTCGAGCTTCAA
>JBDIWM010000048.1 GCA_039638595.1 Atribacterota bacterium | reverse complement strand
AGACTAGTACGATAACGAAAAAAGACGCCGACCAAAGTCAAAGTAGGAAAGCCCATGAATCACCACTCTGCGATTGGGAAAGATCACGATCTTCTTTGCTTCGATATAATAGTGGGGTTCTTCAAGGTCACATCCGGTAAAACGTGCTCCTTCGATTTCGGTAGTGTTTTCTTCCTCTCTGATGATTTCCCCTTTGAAGTAAAGTTTACCGGCAATTGAAGCACCCGTAATGTCGGAACGAACGTTCTGAAATTTCCACCAATCCTTTTCCCAGTTATAGAAAAGCCTTTCAGCCACAAGGCCCTCGTCCCTCCGGGTGACCGTAACATGCCCTTCGGCCTCCAGTTCCTGTTTATCGAGCAAAAGGTGAATTTTCTCGGCTTCCAGAACCACATCCTTATATATTACCTTCCCTCGGTAAACCAGGACCTCATTTTTTTCCATTTGATACAACAGGCGTTCACCAGCAAGTTCCAGAGCATTCTGTGCCCAACCAAAGCTACAAGGGATAAGGAGAAAAAAAACCACCAGAATATACCAAACGGCCTTTATGTGCACCGACTACGACTCCTTTTCCTCGATCAGGAACTTCCCCCGGGTAATCCCTTCGGCATCGAGCGTTTCCGAATCAAGATAGTAAATAGCCCTGGCCACTTCAAGCTCCCGGTTTTTTTCGGTAATCACCACTTTCCCCTCCAGAGTCATTCGCTCTTCCTGGCCCTCAGATTTGGGAAAATAGTGGACTTTATCAGCCTTGATGGTAATCTCTTTCCAGGCAATCTCCACCCCTCCTTCACTCCAAGCTTCTTCATTTTTCCCATTATAAAAGAGCGCGGTCGCTTTCCAGAAAATGAGCGATGTTCCTCCCTCTTCTTCTCGCTCTTTTTTTAGCTCCACCTGATCTTTAAATTGGTAGATTTCGGTGTCAAAATCACCATTCATATGCTGAGCCCGGATTTCGGTTTTTCCCCGAGTGACCACTACCTGCCCCTTAAAATCTCCTTGATTCTCCCTCAGATTAAAGAAGAGTTCCTCACACTGGATGCGATTCTCTCCCTGAATCGCCACCACCTTTCCTGAAGCTAAAAATGTTTCCCCTTTAGAATCGTACTTGATGCGATCAGCACTCTGAAGAAGTACTTCTTTTGTCCCGGGCGTGGCTTCCTGTGCTAACAACGGCATACTAAAAACAGTAAGCCCCAAAATCACCAAAATAAACCAGATTTTTTTCAATTTTTCATTCCCCCACCATGGTCAATAATTTTTGTTTATTATATCATTACAAGGGGGATGAAAAATGGAAGAAGAAAGGGTAGTCCGGATTTTGTCCGCCTTAGAAGAACGATTCCCAGACGCACGGTTACTCCTTGAATTCCGTACTCCTTTTGAGCTTCTCATTGCCACCATCCTTGCTGCCCAAGCCCAAGATGAGCGAGTCAATCAGGTAACGAGCATCCTCTTTAGAAAATTTAAAGACGCGTTTTCCCTTTCCCAGGCTCCCCTTGAAGAGATCGAACAAATCATACACCCCCTCAATTATTACCGCCAAAAAGCTCGATTTATCAAAGAAACCGCCCGCGAGATTGTGGAGAAATTCCAGGGAGAGGTTCCTCCTTCTTTAGAAGCGTTAGTTCAGCTCCCCGGAGTGGGAAGAAAAACAGCCAACATCGTTCTCGGTAACGCTTTTGGTATCCCGGCCCTACCAGTCGATACTCACGTAGGAAGAGTGGCAAAGCGGTTGCAATTTTCTTCTTCCTTTTCCCCAGATAAAATCGAAGAAGACCTCAAAAAACGCATCCCCAAAGAGAAATGGGTACGGGCCACTCACCTCCTTGGATTCCTGGGAAGGTTCATTTGCCAGGCAAAAAAACCACTCTGTCATACTTGCCCTATCCAGACTTTCTGTCCTTACCCCGAAACCTCATCTCAAAATCGACCCAGAAACTGACTTTCCCAACACATTCACCCCACTGCCGACCAAAGCGGTTCTCTTCATCCACCTCCTCTTCGAATTTCCCCTCAAAATCAAGTTCAATGACGTAGCCCTCAAAGAGACCTTCGCCAAAGAGATTGAGGGTGCCACGATAGTAAAGCACGGTTTCAAAATCCAGAGAGTCGAGCTTCCGGGAAGCAATCAAAAGTACAGGACTCTCAAGGTCCACATTGGAAAAAAGCCGAAAATACTCTCCACCACGATACGCAACCACTTCAGCAAAGGGGAGGCTGTAACCAACCTCGATGAAATCCCTGAAAGAGACCTGGGGAGTGATTTTTCGGAAGCGGTGCAACAAATATTCCCAATCTTCTCGAACAATTCTGACCCCCTGCGATGACCCCACTGCACCCCAGAGCACAGAATGGTCTTCAGGAAAATAGATGGTAAATTCGAGTTCATCAAATCCTTCACGGACAAAATAACGAGGAATATCTCCTCGACGCAGAAATGAAAAGGTGAGCTCGGCCTCAAAATTTCGTTCCGAAACACCCCGAAGCAAAAGATTCATTTCTTTCTTTCCTTCTTGGTCGAGAAGCACCAACTTCCGATTTCCGGAAACCTCCCTCCGGGCCACCGTCAAGGGTCCCTCCTGTCTTCCCACCAGGTTCATCTCTCGACGAACCGGTAAAATCGGGGCCCGAACCGAGTATAAGGGAGTTCGACCCAAAATATGGTTTCGATTCCGTACCTCCAAATAAAACAGATATCCCTCAAACTCACGTACTTCAAGGACAAACCGACCTTCTTTTTGAAATGGAGCTTCCTCTCGACTATAATGGCCCGCACGAAAGGAACGATAAAAAAGGAAGGCTTCCACCTCTTCTTTGGCCTTCCAGTCTACAAAGAGTGCATCGCGCGCAGAATCAAAGTCAAAACGGAGACCTGCAATCAGCCCAAAGGGATCGAGAGGACTCGAAGACTTATTGACCAGGTCTTTCCAGATACGAAGGGCATCAAGACCCTGACCCCTTTTCCAGCGTCTTTCGATTTCCCGCTGTAACCGATTCAGGAATGGGGGGGAGAGCTCCCCCCCCGCTTGAATTTCCTTCTTCCTCCATAATGCATAGGCAGTGGAAACACTATCCACGGTTCCGATATCGAGCTCTTTTTCCTCTTTGACTTCCAGAAAAGAAAGGGCGACGAGTTTCCCTTCAAAAAAAACTTCCACAAAGTACCGCTCTCGCTTAGGAACTCTTAAAAAAAACTCCCCTTCGTCATTGGTGAGCCCCTGGGTAACCAATGTTCTACTTTCAGGGAGCGTCACCCGCACCAAAGCTTCTGGAAGTGGCACCAAGGTTTCTTTTGGTAAATTTTTCCGAAGATGGGGAACATAATCCCAGGGATTCTTTTCGCGAAAAGGAGTCCCCCGAGGTAAAAGCACGTTCCCCCGAATAAAAGTCAGAGTCGTTCGCCCTCCTTCTTCATTTGATACATTCGGCGATCAATCTCCTGAAAGAGTTCCATGATATTTTTCTTCTGGTCCCAAGTATAAACACCATAAGAAATTCGAATCGGGAATGGTTCTCCCTGTACTTGGGTCGCCCGAAGACTCCTGGCAATCCTTTCCATCACCTTCAGCGCATCCTGTTCTTCTGCCTTGGGTAAAACCAGGACAAATTCATCGCCTCCGTAACGAGCAACAATATCACTTGCCCGAACCATGCTCTGCATGTTTTCAGCTACCACCTTCAGGACTTCATCACCAAAAACATGACCGTAAACGTCGTTAATTTTTTTAAAGGCATTGACGTCCACAAAAGCCACCGACAGGGCGTACCGCTCTCGTCTACACCGTTCAAGTTCTTTGGAAAGATACTCTTCTAAAAACCGGCGATTGTATAGTCCAGTCAACTGATCATAGAGAGCAAATCGTAAGAGGACCGATTCATATCGTTTGCGCTCTCCAATGTCACGGAGCGATAAGAGGTAAAATTCCTCGTTGTTCTCTCCAAAATGCGAAATCCGAGCCTCGAAATTGAAGGGTTTACCATGAACATTCTGCACTTCGAGTTCCATGGCAAAAAGAGTGGTTCGATCCACTCTCTCTAAAAGCCTCGGCCAGACGTCTTTCCCAAAAATTAATTCTACATTTTCACCTTGCAGCGTTTTTTTGCTCCATCCCAGGACTTCGCTGACTCGGGCATTGCTATCGACAATTTTTCCATCTCGATTGACCAAAAACAAAAGATCCGGACTGCGATCAAAAAGACGAAACCAGCGCAATTCCTCGCGTCGTCTTTCTTCCTCCAGACACAGAAGCCGTGAAACCACGAAATACGTGCCCTTAGGTAAAAGAGATTTTTCACCAGCCCTTCTGACGATTCCCAGGAAAGCATTCCGGTCAACCTGCAATACCATAATGCGGTATGCCCCTCTCTTTAATCTCCAGCGTTTTTTTTGAAGTGAAGCATCAAAAATATTGGTCCATGCTTCTTTTGTCAACCCACTTCCACCATTTCCCTGAATCACAAAAAGATGTCCTTCTCTTCCCCGATACGCAACTTCAATTCCTTTCCACTGTGCCAGAATAAAATGTAAAATTTGCTCCACATTGGTAAAATAATCATGAATCAAAGAAAGAAAAAGGCGAACTAAACTTTCCAGAGCCCAATGCATAACCTTTACTTTGGTTATATCGATGGCAATTGTGAACTCCTTGGGTGAGCCGCCCTGGAGGTTTACCCTCAGATTCGTGTAGTAAAAATGACGCTTCAGTGTAGAATTGTAAAGTTCAAACGAAGTTGCCATCTCGGAAGAAATGCTCCGATTTGGACAAAATTCACAGGGGGCATCCCGCCCGTGCAGAACCTCGAAGCAGGAACACCCCAACACATTTTCTCCAAGCGCCTTTTTCAGCGTTTCGTTGACATACAGCACTTCATACGTTGCGGTATCAACGAGATACACATAGCCATCGATGCAGTCAAAAATACTTTTCAAATTCCAATCCATGACTCACGTTATAATACGATGGCCATTTTTTGCAACCGAATACTTCGGTTGGGTACATCAATTTCAATTCGCAAGCGATTCTGACCCTCAACAAAATCTTTCTGCATAACGATAATCCTTTGTTCTCCATCAGGACTCAATGTCTCCTCTTCCACCGGGAAAGCCCCCAGGTTCTTTCCATTTAAGAGCACTCTCACCCGTGCCCCGGGGTCTCCCTGAATCCAGAGGAGGAGACAACCCTTCACTGGAAAACCACCTGGAGAGAACGTGAAATCGACCGTGTCACTCCTTGTGCGCATCTCCAAGAACGATGCTTCATTCACCCCAAAGCCAGAAACAAGGTTTCCCTTGTAGCGCAGATTATCTCCGTTGTGACGAACCTTATCGCCCCCGAAATCAACATAGAAAAGGGTGGAAGAGAGCGCGTATGACACTATCGGAACGACCTCTCCCGAGACCACAAAGGAAGCAGCGTCAAATTGTTTTGTCCCCGGAAAATCGACGGTGATTTCTACCGGTGTGACTTCTCCCACCGTCGGGGCATAGTAGGTCACCGAGGCTTTTCCCGAAGAATCGGTGGTGGTGGAGCGGGTATTAAAACTCCCGGTATTTGCTGTCCACCGAAGAACCTGAGAGGAAATTGGCCTTCCATCCTGGTCCCGGAGGGTAGCCGTAAACTTAAGCGACCCACCTGAATCTACCGTAAAAGAGGAAGGGGTCACAGTAAGGTTAACCGGAGAAGGTCTCAAACCAACTTCAATGGTTGCCACAGTCTGCGCGGGCGCCAGACGAACATCACCAGCAAAGTCCACCTGCAAAGTTACAGTTCCCGTAAACGAAGGAGCATAAAACGTGTTTCGTGATTGACCTTGCAAATCCGTCACGGTCCGTGTGGAGCTGACTCGTCCATCACTCACTGACCAGAACAACTCCCTCCCTTCAAGGACCCTTCCACTTGCAGTACGCAACGTGGCGGTAAAAATCAGGGATCGGGAAGCTCCCACAGTCACCACCTCCGGTTCAATGGTAATGACTGTGCTCTCCAGCCTCGCCACAACGTTAAACGAAACCCTATCGGTGGCGTACCGTCCACCAAAAATCCGATCCCCTTGATGTGGTGCCTGAACAAAATCTTCAAGCTTAATCCCATCCACCGGGTTGGGAGTAAAGAGAATAACGAGTCTGTCGGTACCACCTGGACCGGAAACGATCCCCGAGTACTCACCGGTAACTCCACCCCGAACCTGGACGTTCCGCAAAAGCACCCGTACATCTCCATTGGGGAGGTAATCGATTAGATTGACGTACCCTTCCCGTGTGGTTCGATAAGTCACAAGGATTCGGTCACCCACAAAGTAATTTGCTCCTTCTCCCCTATCCACAGAAAGGGTCACCTGAGGGGAGCGGGGAATAGAAATATAAATCTGGGGGCTCAAGTTAAAACGCAGGAAGACTCGAGGTTGCGTGAAACCAAAAGAACTCATTCCCAAAAGCACCACCAGAAACAACGCCACCAGCGTTTTCCCAAAGACGGACTTCATCCTTTTTCACCTCGCTTTCTTCAATTATACCATACACCTCCCTTCGAACATGAACGGATCCTCTTTTACCCATCCTGAACCATCACGAGAAATTCATCCACATCGTTGATAACCCGGGCACCCTGCTTTTGCAGTACCGTTAGTTTGCTAATGGCCTCCCCCCCAGTATAGTCAAATTTTGAGTCAAAACCAGCTTTAAAGAGCAATACGCTTTTGCCTTCCCGTAAAAGAGTGTGTGCCAGTTCCAGATTGAGCAGGTTTCCTTGTCCCCAGTAGGTTGGCACCACCAAGACGAAATGGGCATTACTTGCCAGCTTTTCTGCTCTTTGCAGCGTCTCCCGGGTAAAAGGAGAAAAAGGTGCTTCCTGAACCACCGGTATTTGACATTGGGTGGCGAATTCTTCATCGGAGTCCAGCCGGTTGACGATGCCCACGCTCAGAGCAAAACCTTCCTCCAGGAGTCTTTTCATGAAGGGTACACCCTGGCCCCCACCACAGATAAGGTGTACTTGAATTCCCTTCGATTTTTTTCTCCGAATCTCAAGCGGCATAAAGAAAGGACGCAATGAAACTGGATGCATGCTATCCAGAAATTCGACCCCCAGAAGTTCAGTCATTTTTTCCCGAGTCATAACCCGTTCTACAAGTCCAAATTCTAAAACAGAACCCTTTTTGAGGAGAAGCACTTCGTGACAGAACTGTGCCACCAGGTTCACATCGTGAAAAACTCCCAGAATGGTAATTCCCTGTTCCCGTAAATGCAAGAGAATTTGCATCACCTCAAGCTGATGCAAAACGTCCAAATGGCTGGTTGGTTCATCAAGAAGAAGCAGCTCCGGTTCTTGAGCCAAGGCTCGAGCAATCATCACCCGTTGTTTTTCGCCACCGGAGAGCTCTGAAAAGCTCTGCTCAGCAAAAAGCCAGGTGTGCGTCACCTCCATGGCCCACTGCACCGCACGTTCATCATTTTCGCTTTCTCGACGCCACTTTTGGAGGCGGGGAAACCGTCCCATCATGACTACTTCCAGGCAGGATAGGTTAACCCGTGGAGGGATTTCCTGAAAAACGATGGCCACTTTTCTGGCCCATTCTACCCGGCTGTATCGCTGTGAATCCTGACCAGCAAGAATAATCTTCCCTTCCTGAAGGGGGAGAACACCAGCCAGAAGATGTAAGAGGGTACTTTTCCCTGAACCATTCGGACCAATGATTCCCATAAAGGCCCCTTTCGCTAAGGCAAAACTCACGTCACAAAGCACCTTTGCCGTATCGTACCGGAAACCAAGGTTTTCAACCGAAAGGTATTGACTCACATCTCTCTCCTTTTGCGACGGAGAAGATAAATGAAAAAAGGTGCCCCCAGGATACTCATAATAATTCCTACTGGTAACTCCACTGGATACAAAATGGTCCGCGCCAGCGTATCGGCAAAAAGAAGCACCATCCCTCCAAGAAACAAAGCCAGGGGCAAAAGGAAGCGATGGTCCTGATAGCCCAAAAGCCTCAGAATATGGGGAACAAGGAGCCCCACAAATCCAATGACCCCACTCACCGAGACGCAGGCAGCCACAATCAGCGAAACCGCCAGAATTAACCACCGTTTGACCCCCTCCACATCGACTCCGAGACTCCGAGCAACCTTCTCTCCCAAAAGAAAGGTGTTGAGTTCCCGAGCAAAGAAGAAAAGAAAGGGAACTCCTATCACAAAGAATGGGGAAATCATCTTGACTTCAAGCCATCCCCGACCCCAGAGTCCTCCCATGGTCCAGAACACCACCTGATGGAGATTTTCTCCAGCAATGAACATCCCCAGGGAAATGAATGCCGAGAGCAGAAACCCCATGGCGATACCAGCCAAAAGGAGGACTTCAAGAGGCATCTTTTTGCCCAAAAGACTCAGGCGAAAAACAAGAAAAGCCGTCAACATAGCTACAAGAAAAGCAAAAAGGGGGACCGTAAAAAGTCCAAAGTACACATGACTCAGAATGGCGATGACCGCCCCCAGAGCTGCTCCTGAACTCACTCCCAGAACATAGGGATCCACCAGAGGATTTTGAAAGATACCCTGCAAGACAGCTCCACACATAGCAAGTCCCCCACCCACCATAAACGAGAGCACCACCCGGGGTAAGCGCACCCTTAACAGAATGGTCTTTTCGGTGGCAGAAAGGCGAGAAGGAGAAAAAAGAGCCATCGAATCCAAAAGACGATAACGTCCCTCCCCCACCCCCGCCGCAAACCATATGCTGAGGAATATGCCAGCAAGAATCAAGGAAAAAAGGGCAAGCGCCCGTTTACTTTGTCGGTGATTCATAAATACCAAAAATCTCAGGATGTAAAACTCGGGCGAAAACCGATACTGCTTCGATAACCCTCGGTCCAGGCCGAGAAACAAGATCGCTATCGACAAGAAAAACTTTCCCTTCCTGAATTGCTCTGATTGCTCGTAAACGTTCATCCGAAAGGAGAAACTCGTAGGAAACCGCCTCACTACCATGGGTACTCACCACAGTGATGATATCGGGGTTTCTGCGCAGGAATTCTTCTAAGCTCAACGTGACGTACCCCTCAAGGTCAGAAACCACGTTCAATCCTCCTCCGAGTCGAATGAATTCGTCGACAAAGGTATTTCTTCCTGTGGTCCAGATGGGGTCATGCCAGATCACATGCAAAAGACGCGGTTTTTTCTCCACAGGAAGCGTATTCACTTTCTGCGTGATACGCACCAGCTCATCCCTTAAGGTTTGAACGAGTTGCTCTCCTTTATCCCTTACCCCGGCGATAATCGCTACCTTTCTGAGACCCCCGAAAACTTCGTCAATGGTATGTGCATCAAGGACAAAAACCCTAACTCCCAATTCTTCGAGCTTATCAACCATTTCTCGAGGGGTTAGTGAGCCCGCCAGCACAAGGTCTGGTTCCAGACGGATCACTTTTTCCAGGTCCACTTCAGTTATATTACCAACCTTTTCTTTTTCCTGTGCTTCCTCGGGATAATTGCAATAGTTGGTTACACCAATCAGCCGGTCTCCCAGACCCAGAGCAAAGACAACTTCAGTATTAGCTGGAGAAAGAGAAACAATGCGCTGTGCAGGGTTTAAAATGTGGAATTCTCTACCCCAATCGTCCTGCAAAATTATTTCCTGAGAAAAAACCGGCCACACAAATACCAAAAGATACAAACTCAAAATGACCATCCAGACTCGACGAATCATTGAAGATCCTCCTTTGTATTGAATTCCCAGAGAGGAGGAAGGAGAAGGATTTTGCATCCAGAACATGTCCCACCTCCCCTTTCCTCGAAGAGGGTGAGTCATGCCCACGGTAGGTCTCCTGGCTTCTGGATCATCACTTCTTGCTCCTTCCCGACTTCGAAAAGCCAGTGGTTTTTTCGCAATACGCTCCCCAGTCACAGTGGCGGGACCACGCCGGACTTTCACCGGACTTCCCTATTAAGGTCAATCCACCTTGGGCTTTTTCACCAAGAGCAATCCTATCACGGTTCATTGTGAAACACAAGGAGTTACCAGATTTCTGCTTTTTCACCGCAAAGCATGCTTGAAATCCGTCCCGCCAAGAGTAACGATTCCTAAAACTTTAAAAGTGCTTGAGCGATACGGAAATAGACAATGATTCCAATGATATCCACCACAGTGGTAATCACCGGTGTTGCTGCAATTGCTGGATCAAGGTTAATTTTCTTAAAAAGTACCGGAAGAAAAACCCCGATGAGATTCGAAACAAAAACAATGGTCCACACTGAGAGTCCCACCACAAGTCCCACAATAAATGCTTCCCGGAGAAAAATAACCCGCAAGATGGCAATCAAAGCAAGCAAAACCCCTAAAACGCCTCCAATAATGATTTCCGTCCAGATCACTTTCCACAGAGAGCGCTTTTCAAATCGTCCAATGGCCAACCCTCGGACCATCACCGTAGTGGACTGGCTCCCCACGTTACCGCCAGTGTCGATGAGCATGGGAATAAAAAAAGAAAGCGCAACCACCGCCTCAATGACGCTGGAAAAACCTTGAATCACGAAACTGGTCAGAGTCCCCATAATGAGAAGCACAGCCAGCCATACAAACCGATTCTTGATCCTATGCCACAAAGAAGCACGGAGGTACTCATCTTCGGTAGTACGGATTGCCGCCAGACGATGCAAATCTTCAGTTGCTTCGGCTTCGATGACGTCGATGGCATCATCGACCGTCACCGCACCCACCAACCTTCCCTCTCTATCCACCACCGGTACCGCCAGAAGGTCATACTTCTGAATCATTTGTGCCACCTTTTCCTGGTCATCGTCGGTGAGCACCGCTACAAAATCCTGATTCATAATCTCCCGAATCAAAGTTTCGGACGCAGCGAGCACCAAGTCCCGTAACGTGACTCTCCCTAAAAGATGGCGTTCCGCATCGATGACGTAGGCGGTATAGGTCAACTCCTCGGGTGGACTCAAGCGTCGGATACGCTTGAGAGCCTGCTCCACGGTGTAATGTTCCTTGAGGTCGATAACCTGAGGACTCATGATTCGACCAGCACTGTTTTCCGGATACCCAAGCATACTGGCCGCAATACTGCGCTGGTCCGGCTCAAGGAGGTTCAGGAATTTTTTCACCACTTTGGCTGGTAACTCATCGAAGAGTTCCATCCGGTCATCTGGAGACATCTGGTTGAGAATTTCCGCCACTTTTTCGTCAGTAAAATGGTGGAGCAAGTTCTCCTGTTGTTCAAAATCCAGCTGTTCAAAAACGGCAATGGCCTGGTCTTTTGTAAGCAAGCGAAAAAGAAGCACCTGCTTCTGGGTGTCGAGAGTGCTCATAATTTCGGCAATATCGGCAGGATGCAGAAAATTGACTTCAACTTTGACATCGTTGTATTTTCCAGTTTCCAGAAGCTCGGAAATACCCTCCACCAGGGAATCGATATCTTTTTGCATTTCTCCATCCACGGTCTCCACCTCGCTTTCCCGTGAGTACCCGCATTGACTCCATTCATTGTAACCCAAGAAACGAGACCTTGTTTCTGTTTCCCAAATCAAAAATATTTTTTACCCAGCTTTAAGGTTTTTCATAGCAGGTCTCCACCATCAGCATAGAGTTCCCAAAATTCCAGCAGGGTTGGGTGCAAAATTCTTTCTCGGGTCCTAGGGAAGAATTTGACCGCTGCTTCTTTCAGATACAGATACCGTAGGCCCTAAGCAAGACTTTGTAATGGTTCTGAAATTTGAGTGAATCGGTAGACCTCATTTAAACTACCTCTTTAAAAGAAGAGTGCACGTGTTGCCACTCCAAATTTTGGAACTCACCTCACAGATGAGTCTAGCATCAGAAAGCGAGAAAGGCTCCTTTTCCCACTTTTAGGGATTAACTCCGATAACGGCGGGGAATTCATCCGTCTCTGAAAAAACCATGGAAGCCATCTTAAAGGGAAAAGCTTGGAAAAAACTCAAAATCTGTGGCTACGAAGTGTCCCTTCCTTTTTAGAAATTCCAACTCGATACGAAACATCCAATGATCAAGACGCATTTCTACAGGATGAGGAACATTTCTTAAGGACACATAGAGAGGTGAAGATACGAGAGGGCGTTAGAGAAAATATTTTTCCCTCTTTCTCAAGAGCTCCATAGGCTTTACCTGGGATAAGAGATAGACCTTACCATCCAGAGTCTTTTGGAAATTTACCTTTTGCCACCCATGCTTTTGATCCACAGGTAAAAGAGGGACAGCCTGATTATCCTCCAGCACTTAATGATATGGTTTTTTTGCTTTCCGTATATGTTCGATGGAGAAAACAGGTTCAAAATCTGTCCTCCATAGGGGCATTTTGACGGTTGTATCAGGGAAGAAATGCCTCCCCAAAGAATCGATTCCTCACTCCAAAGCTGATACCCCCTTAGGGCATATTCCCTGATGAGTCTGTCCTGGAAGGTAACTACCTGCCTGAGGAAAAACCCTGTGTAGGTTCATAGAAATCCGCAACAGGTGGGTAGACAAAAAAGTGCAGGAACCGGTATCCTCACTCCAAAAGTAGTAAAAAACTCAGAAGAAGGAGGTCCTGCACCTCAATGAAGAGTAACGCAAAGGGAACGAAAGGTCTATCAATCTTCTCTGGGACCTCCCTGCACCATGAAAAGCTTTCAAGGTGCTGCCATTGCCAAACTGGCCAAAATCCATGACCTCTCCAAGAAAGCCAGGATTCGTCTGGAGATTCTCGACTTTATCCAAAGCCATCCCATCTCGGTCACCTGCCACTGGTATGGTATCACCCGGAGCACCGTCTACCGGTGGAAGAAGAAGGAATCCCAAAAACATGAAAAGCCTTGAGGACTGCTCGAGAAGGCCCAGGAGGGTCAGAAAACCCATCTCAACTCCAGAGCTTGTGGAAGGCATTCGGAAACTCCAGGAACCCGAGCCATACCTTGGGAAAACCAAGCTCGTCTTCTTCCTCAGGGAAGAGGGCTTCCAAAGACTTCCAGAAGACCCCCTGCAGGACGAAAAACCCAGAGACGGCACGGTGAAGTTCCCCAGGGACCTGGTGGCCATTGATACCCTCAATATTCCTCCTCTCCCTGGAACAGGGTATAAACAATTCACGGCTCAAGACCTGGTTTTTCGTTTTACCCTTGCCTCCCTCTCCACCCAGGCCAGTGCCGCCCAGAGGTTCCTGGAGGAACTCCTCAAGAAAAGTCCCTTCCCAGTGAGAGCCATCCAAGGTGAGGGAGTGCGTCCTATGGGGTCTTTGTCCTCTCTCCCAGACTCAACGGAATGGTGGAAAGGCTCAACCGAACCTTCCGGGAAGAATTCTGGGCATACTACGAGGAGGAGGTTGATCGTAAGACCATGCGATTCCACCTGAAGAGGTGTATAGATATAGAAGTCTCTGGGTTTACCTGAAGGA